>MUZY01000099.1:8935-13526 GCA_003266065.1 Methanosphaera sp. rholeuAM130 | reverse complement strand
GTAACTATTTTTAGAAAGTTTGACAATAAAAAGAATCTGATTGAAAAGACCAAAGATCATTTCCTCAACATGTTTATAGATAGACTACGTGGTATATTCTATTTTAATGGTGATGAGGACATTGAGGAATATATTAAAGGAGCATTTATGGGAGTCTTAAATCTATCCGATAGTGACTTCAGTATTCTTAAGGTTGCCATGGAAGAAGTTAGGGAAATTCCTGAGAGAAAACTTTTACTTATTCAAATAACTGATGTCATCCTTGAAAAGTTGGAGGACTTTTTCAAATTACAAAAAGAGAAGGGTACTGTTAGGGACATTGATCCTAAGGTAATGGCGGTTATGTGTTTTAGTATAATCTTCCAATCAGTCATATTAAGAAAAGTTTATAGTCTAAGTCCTGATTATGAATTGGATTACTACTCCGATAATATTTTTGATATCCTCTTTAATGGTATAATGCCAGAATAACCCCTTATTTTTCCAAATTTATCTTTTTTTTATTAATTAGTTGTTATTTAATCATGTAAGTAAGTACTTACTTTCATATTTCGTTTACACTCCATTTTTTCAGTAATATCTATTAATAATTCTTTATTTATCAAAAACAATGGAATATGATCTTGATTCATGGTAAAATTTCACTGCCATGTGTGCATCTCCTGTTCTATTTTCTGGTATGTTAAATGATTCCAATATTTTTCNNATTTTCCTTAGATTTGCTATTAAAAATGTAAGTGAGTACTTGCATTCGAAAAGATTCATATACATTGTTGTATATAATAATTAGTAGAGGAAAATATCTTTTATTATATATAAACTTAGAGGAATGATAAAAATGAAAAAATTACCTTAATCCCAATATGTTTAATAATAGCCTTATAGGCGTAAGTTGTATAATAACAGCTGGAAGTTTAACAAACATGAGCAGGAACAACTCATCAAAATTAATTCAACCAAATGTAAATGAACTAATAACAGTAATATCTCAAGATTACTCAGACAGTGAAACTCAAAAAAAAAGAGTAAATCAAATAGATGGAATACCAGGTAAGAAAAAAAATAATGAATAAAGAATCAAACGTTCTCAAAAAAAACCTTTAATGCCTCCAAATTTATAGGTCGATGAGAAAAAATAAATTTCTTCCATATTCCTTTTTTTTTAAATGAAAAAATCATAACTTATAAGGAGAATGATTATGAAAAGCAAAATATTTATTATTGCAGTGGCATTATTTGTTCTTATAAACATCACATGTATAAGTGCTGTTGAAAACACGCAGACAATAAATAATACACTACATCATAATACAAATGACTTCACAACACTAAACAATGATCTTAATAAAAACACAACAACTAATCAATTCCACAAGAATTACATATACAACTCCTCTAGAGATGATGGGTATAAAAGTGGAATTCTAATAAACAGGAACAATTATGTCCTGGATGGTAAAAATCATGTTATTGACGCAAAAAACAATGCTAGAATATTTAACATAACATCAAGCAATGTAACACTCAAAAATATTCGATTTATCAATGGAAATGCTACAAATGGTGGTGCAATATACTCAAAGTATGGATTGAATCTGATAAATTGCATCTTTGAAAACAACAATGCAAATCAATCAGGAGGTGCGGTCTTTATTGAAAACGATTATTCAAAATCTAAACTAACATCCACATTCATAAACAACAATGCAAATAATGGTGGGGCAATATACTTCAACTCCACGACTGAAAACAATTCTATCAAATCAAAATTCAAAAACAACACTGCAACAAGAGCGGGTGGTGCAATCTACTTTAGGGGAACTTCAACAGGCAACGAATTCAAGTCCGGATTCTACAATAACATGGCCTTGGAAGCAAGTGGAGGAGCAATGTTCTTCTACACCTTAAGTCAACAAAACATATATAACTCAATATTCCAACACAACATGGCAATGTACGGGGCAGGAATATTCTTCTACAACCAGTCAAATAACAACATCTTCAACAGTACCTTCAAATATAACACTGCAAAATCCTGTGGAGGATCCATATTTTTCCATAATAAAACAAACAACAACACATTTGATGGAATTTTTAAAAACAATACGGGATTAACAGGAAATGGTGGGGCAATAACATTCAAGGATGAATCCACAAATTCAATATTTAACTGCAACTTTATAAATAACCGTGCAGGAGAACATGGTGGAGCAATAAATTTCCGTCAAACACCCCATAATATAACATTTAATGGAAATTTCACCAATAATCATGCAAGATATGGTGGAGCAATCAACTTCTTTGATTCATTGGATAATATTATATTCAATGGGTCATTGACAAGAAATCATGCAACACAAATTGGAAATGGGATAGCTTTTACTAAAGAGTAGTAATTCNNTTGTCATGGTACACGAAAAAACAAGTAAATTTCATCAAAAAAAAGATAATTAGGGGGATTAAATAACTTTTTTTAATTATCATAATCTGCCAATCAATTTACCAATGTAAGTTTGGAGGTATCTTCTGCTCTATTGTACTCATCTGATATGAAAACAGCGGTAATTGTGTAAGTCTTGGCTTTAAGACCTGTAATTGTGTAATTGACTGATACTTCACCGTTTGAATCAAGCAATGCATATATGACATTTCCGTCTGCATCCTTGATTGTTTTGCCGTTTATTTTGAAGATTACCTTGCCTGTAGTTATAGGGGTGTATCCGTCAGATACCTTAGCTTTGAAGGTAGTGTTGCTTCCTATTTTCACGCTTTCATAAAATGGCGTAAGGTGTATTGACGGATTCTTTTTCGGAATGTATATCGTTGTATTGTTTCTTATGGATGGATACATGCTGCTTCCCGAATACACGGCCGTTACGCTAATGGTTTTTTCTAGCCAAGTGCTGTTTACGTCATATAATATGCTCGCGGTTCCATTTACTACCTTGGTATATATTACCTTGCCGTCGGCATCTTTCAGGGTCTTGCCGTTTACTTTAAATACTATTTTTCCATTGGATATTCTGCCGTTTGAACCGTAGAGTGTAGCGGTCAGGTTAAGTTTATCAGAAACCGTAGCTTCAACGTATAATTTGGCAGTTTCCGGATTGGTGACGGTTGTTTCAACGCTTTTTGTCACAGTGCCATATTCCTCTGAATTGAATGTTGCCGTTATTGTGATATCGCCGTTTGGCAGTATTCTGGTTATTTCTGCAACAGAATCACATACTTCCATGGTGATATTCTCATCACCTATATTGAACGTAACGTTTCCCGTATTTATTGGGTTGTCATGTTGATCCACTATTTTAGCGGTTATATGACATGGATTGTCATTTTCTATTTCCAGTTTGACGTCTGCAGCTCTCTTTGTCGTAAAGGCCTTTATGCATGCTACCTGTGAGTAGTATGTATGGCTATTTTCATAGTCACATGCAAGGTCATAGAAGTCGACCCAGTTGATTCCATCATAGCTGACAAAGGAGATGTTTTCCCTGTATAGCATCTTGTTCAATGATATGTTTTCGGAGATAGGTACGGCTGACTCTTTTTCCTGTGTAAGTTTAAATACGACTTCGAAGATATCGTTGGGCTGCAGCAATATCTTATCGTTAAGGTCTATGGTGTAGTAACCTGCATTTGTAAATCCACTTTGTGATGTCTTTAGCTTATTGTTTACGTATAGTGATATTTCATAGCTTGTGTTGTTTCTGAAGTATGTGGATACGGCTTCAATGTATTCCTCATCCGTTGCCGTAAATATGTTTTTATACCATACGCTTTCATTTCTGCTTAGGAAGTAATCGGTAAGGCCTGGAATATCATATTGATAGTTTTTGTCGTAACGCGTGCTGTCGTTGAGGAGGAAGACATATTCGAATGAATTAATTGCACATGTCGTATCATAGTATGAAACGTAGTAGTATCCGTCTTCACCACAACTTGTACCCCAGCTGTTTTTGATTATCCATGCCCCATCACCTGGAGGTGCATATCGGAAGTTGTTCCTCGAATAATTGTCATCCCATCCGACAATACTTACCAGGTGATTCTGATCCTTGCTGCTGTAACAGTAGTAAGATGAGCCTTTTTCAAAATTGTTGTACCAGCCTATACGTACTGCAACTGATCCGTAGGTCATCAAAGCCTTTTTAATGTTATCGTTGTCTGTATAGTTTTTTCTGTCCAGGAACAATATGTTTTGCACATGCATAATGCTGTTAAGTACTGGGGATAATACCAGTCCTGACATATATTTATCGTCAATATCATTGACCGGACCAAGCCAGCTTGTCAGATATCCAAGTGGCATTGAATCGGATCCGCCCGTATTTGTCTGGATATTCCAGCCGTAATCAGAATATAATGCCATAACGTTCTTCATGTTTTCTTCCGAGAAGTCATAGGTCATGTTTGATGCCTTTAATATATTGGATTCCAGCGTGGCTAGAATTGCAAAAGCCCAGCAGTTGCCGTCACCTCCCTGATCTTTTACCGGCGTTACAAGATTTAATTCTCTAAGATTATAATAACTAGGTAGAGTTGTGATATTTTCCAGCGATTCAAGTTTAAATAATGTGTAGTTTTCATT
>MUZY01000099.1:5630-8864 GCA_003266065.1 Methanosphaera sp. rholeuAM130 | reverse complement strand
TGATATGGCAGTACTTGTCAGGTTATCAATTACCAGTCCTCCACCTTCGTTTGCGGTATTGTTGTCTATCGTTGAATCAAGTAAGGTTAAACTTCCATAGAAGCTGAATATTGCTCCTCCATCATATCCTGCCTTATTGTTTTTAAATGTGGCGTTTGTTATGTTCAAAGTTGAATTTAATGATGTAATGGCTCCACCAAATCTGCATGCAGTGTTGTTTGCCAGTAGTGAATTGGTAATCGTCACGGTTGAATCCATGGCGTATATGCATGCACCGTTATATGCGGAATTGTTTTCCAGTATGGAGTTGTTTATTCTTAGAGTTGTATTTTGGAGTTTAATGGAAAAGCTGTTGTCATTGCTCGTGTTAATGATTTTACAGTTATCCATAATAATGTTTCCACCGTTACTTTTAATGTTAATTCTTGTTGAATTTACAAAGCTGGTATTTATTAGTGTAAGCACTTTATTGTTTATTATGCTTGAATTTACAAGCGTTACATTACTCAGTGTTAATTCATCATTATTGGTGAGCGTTACATTATATAGGATGGTGTTTGTTGTTGATTGGCCGAGGCTGACGTTATTGATTGTTTTTGTACTTGAAATTGTGTAACTGCCTTCACTTATATATATGTTTGAATTATTTTCCAGTCTCTTGTTTGTTAATCTTTTATATTGTTTTGATATTGATCCATTTCCGTTATCATGTGGTACTGATGAATTGAAGTAAATGTCTTTATGTTCTGGAACAGCTGTTAGTGTTGGATTAGTTGGGTTATCTTCATTGGTTATCTGGCTTTGTGGTGCATCATTGCAGTCGAGGGTATCCGGTGTATTCGCAAAGGATATCGGTATGATAACGGATAAAAATATGAATATTATTAAATATTTTAAGGTTTTATTGACTTTTTTATTCATAAAAAACTTATCCCCTAATATTAATTATATTATTTGGCTAGATAATTTCTATTGTGTTTAAATATATATCTTTGAAGTTATTTATGTATTGTTATTTATTTTGGTATGTTGAATTGTCATTATATGTGAATTTCATATTGTATTTTTAAAAAATATGGCTTTTAAGTTTAATAGAATATAATAAAAACAGAATTTATGCTTTTTTACTTATTTACTTAAAATTAAACTATTTTTTATAATTATATCAATCAAACCATATTTTTTCATGATTAAAAATATTTCTTTCCAAAAATGTTTAAATATTATTAAGGAGAGAGTCTTTATAGCTAATGATAATGTAATAAACAAAAGTATTAATTAACCAGTTATTATCCATATATTTCAATAAAAATAACCTATGAATGCATAAACACACAAATAATTAACTACATTTATAACACTATTATCATTTACAACATATTGCAAAACCGACATCTATTATTACATTAATTATCACGAAAAATTATATTGTCTTTAGTTTAGCGTTTTAAACTGTTGAGTTGTACCATAAACAATTTAAATCGTTATAGTCATTATTTAAAAGTGGCGTTAAAAAATGACTAAGAANNTTATCCACACCCTCCAATTATGATGTGGATAATGTGGTACAATCCGAAATAGAACAATCTACTTCGGATGCAAACGTAGAAACGATAAGCACAAATACAGAAAATACACTAAACACAAAAAATTCAGAGAATACAATTAAAACGACAAAGACAACAAGCAGTGTATTAGAAAATTCGAAAACCATTAAATCAGAACCTATAGCAGGTGCAGGAACATTCACCCAATTACAACAGTTAATTAATGATGCAACTGGTACCCTAACTTTAACCGGTGATTATCAGTATTCATCAGATGATTTCAATAGCGGAATTGTCATCGATAAAAGCATTATAATTAACGGTAATGGACATAGAATTGACGGTGATAACCAAGCCAGAATATTCTACATTACAGGTACAGATACAACTGTAGTAATTAACGGCATAAACTTTACTAATGCCAACGCACCTTCAGATAGTTTTAATGGAAATGGTGGATCAATATACATCGATACAGACAATGTAGTGATAAACAACTCAAACTTCATCAATAACACGGCTAAAAGTAGCGGTGGAGCAATATTATGGAAAGGACACAATGGAAGTGTCATAAACACGACCTTTGATAACAACACTGCCAGTGGAGAAATCAGCGGATATGATGAAGAAAACGATAGAGTATATGGTGGTGACGGAGGAGCTATAATGTGGGCAGGTTCACAGGGTACGATAACAGAGTCAAAATTTATAAATAACTCTGCAGAATACCGTGGAGGAGCAGTCTACTTTAGAAAACTCGATGACGAGTACCAATGTGCAAACATTACCATAAACAACTCTAACTTCACAGATAATGACGCCGGCTTGAACGGTGGAGCATTGGACTGGGGTGAAGGAGCATACAACGCAAGTATTATTTCATCAATATTTATCCGCAATGTCGCACAGCGTAACGGTGGAGCAATTTACATCTCCGGTCAAAAAGGAGATATACGTGATTCCTACTTTGAAGAAAATGAGGCAAAAGGAACGGTAGATAAGGATGCACGGGATACCATAAGCACATCACCATATGGAGCATACCATATCGGTGGAGGTTACGGTGGTGCAATCCTNNTGCACTTAACTTCCGTGAAGGGGCACAAAACTGTAGCGTTCAGAATTCATTATTTGATAAGAATACTGCAGAGGGAAGTGCTGGTGCTATTTACTGGAACGGTGAAGATGGTTTAATAGAAAATTCTAACTTCACGGAAAACCGTGCAAAAGGTAGTGAAGGTTATACTGGTTATGACATACTATCCGGTCAGACTTGGGGTGGTGACGGTGGAGCTGTTCTTTGGACTGGTTCCAACGGTAATATTACGAATTCCAGGTTTGAAGACAACGATGCGGCCTATCGTGGTGGAGCAATTTACTTTACTCATCATGACAATGTGGGTAGTTGTGAAAACGTGTCCGTTGATGGATGTAACTTTACTGATAACCATGCTGGTTTGAATGGTGGAGCTTTGGATTGGGGTGTTGGTGCATATAATGCTACCATAAGCTCATCAAGGTTTGTTCGTAACGTTGCTGAACGTAATGGTGGGGCTATCTACGTGTCAGGTCATGAAGGTGACATTGTGGATTCCTACTTTGAAGAAAATGAGGCTAAGGGTACCGTGGATAAGGATGCACGTGACACTACAAGTACATCACCTTATGGTATTTATCATATTGGTGG
>MUZY01000099.1:0-5612 GCA_003266065.1 Methanosphaera sp. rholeuAM130 | reverse complement strand
TGTACGTTCTTTAAAAATGAAGCAAATGTCAGCGGTGGAGCAGCATTCTTGATTCACAGTGTAAACGTTACGGTGAACAATTCCAACTTTACCGAAAACCATGCTAATCTTCGTGGAGGTGCACTTAACTTCCGTGAAGGGGCAGAAAACTGTAGCGTACAGAATTCCCTATTCGACGAAAACACCGCAGTAACAAGCGGTGGAGCAATATACTGGAATGGTGAACACGGTACAATAGAAGATTCCAACTTCACATCCAACAAGGTAACAGGAACACCCGATGCCGATAAAACAATCGGAAATGGTGGAGCAGTAATGTGGACAGGTTCACACGGACTGGTAAACAACTCCAAATTCATCGACAACAATGCAACATGTCATGGTGGAGCGGTATACCTGGAAAGAACAAATTCATCCGTAAACTGTACAAACACTACATTCGATAACTGTTACTTTGAAAGAAACAACGCCGAATACAACGGTGGAGCAATCAACTGGCACGAAGGTGCAACCAATGGAAACTTGCTTAACTCCAACTTCACAGAAAACGTTGCAAAACGTAGCGGTGGAGCGGTTTACTGGTTTGGTCAGGACGGTTTAATCAAGGGATCATTATTCGAAAACAACAATGCTACCGGAGAAAATACCTACCTTGACAATACCGGACGAACTGGTGGAGACGGTGGAGCAGTAATGTTTACCGGTTCATGGGGTAACGTAACCAACTCCACATTCAGATACAACTATGCAAATGTCAGTGGTGGAGCAGTCTATGTAGCAAATGCTAACTATGACACCTTCAACGATTCCCACTTTGAATATAACACGGCCGGAAACAGCACCAACTCTACAGGTGGTGCAATTGCCATTGGTAGCAATGCAAACTATGCATGGATATGCAACTCAACCTTCGACAACAACAAGGTATTGGGATGTTATCAGGAAGGTATGGGTGATAATCACGATGAAACATGGTCATATGGTGACGGTGGAGCAGTCCACTTCGGAACAGGATGTAGTGAAGGGATGGTTGACAACTCAACATTCACAAACAACTGGGCCAGAAACAATGCTGGAGCAGTAAACTGGAATGGTGAAAAGGGTCAAATCAAGTCAAGTACCTTTATTAACAATACCGTAGAAAACCGTAACGGTGGAGCCGTACAATGGGAAGGAGATATTGGTAACATCACCAATTCAATATTCTACAACAACAGTGCACCATATGCAGGTGGAGCATTAAGAATAAGTGGTAACGACATTACCGTTAACGAGTCCGTATTTGAAGGTAACAAAGACCAGAGAGTAGGTGAATCATGGGGTTCAGCTATCTATATCAGAGGTAACAGAACTACCGTTACCCAGTCAAACTTCACAGACAATACAGGTGCATTCCGTGCAGGAGCAGTATACGTTAACGGGGAAAATGCTACATTAACATATAACATTTTCAATGACAACAATGCAACCGCCGGAGGAGCAGTATATATTGATGGAAACAATACCAATTTAACCAATTCAATATTCAACAACAGTGTGGCCATATCAAACGGTTCAGCACTTACTATCCTCGGACACAATGCATCCGTATCCTATTCTGAATTTACCAACAACAATGTACCGGGTGACGGTACAATATACATTGTAGGTAACAATACCCAACTGTCATACAACAACATTACAGGCAATGCCGTAACCAATCATGGTGGAGCAGTATACGTGTCAGGTCCAAATGCTACAATAACCTACTCCAATATCAATAACAATACTGGAAAAGAGGGTGGAGCAATATATATAACAGGTTCAGATACGCATATATTCTACTCCAATATCACAAATAACTCAGCAAGTGCTGATGCAGGAGCTATATATATTCAAGGTAATAATACGAACATTACCTACAGCAATATTGACGGCAATAATGCAACTGAAGGTGGAGCTATATATGTAACAGGTTCAAATACCCATATAACATATACCAACTTCACAAATAACACTGCACGATCAAATAATGGTGGAGCAATATACTGGAAAGGATCCCACGGTCAAATAGAGAACTCCACGTTTGCCAAAAACACGGCTAAAAATGATGGTGGAGCAATATTCTGGGCTGGTGGAAATGAAGGAGATACAATATTAAACTGTAACTTCTCCGATAATTATGCTTCTAACTTGGGTGGTAGTATATATTGGGGACCAGCCACAGGCGGTACTGTTATGTCAAATTATATGGGTAGTGTTGTAAACTGTACCTTCACAAACAGTACGGCAGGTAAACACGGTGGTGGATTGGATTTCCACAGTAATGTAAACGGTACTATTGACAACTGTACTTTCATAAACTGTACGGCACATAGTGACGGTGGTGGACTGTACTTCGGAGACAGTAACGGTCAATCATTTAACGGTACATTATCAAACTGTACCTTCATTGGCTGTACGGCATACAAGAACGGTGGTTCTATTGCATGGTTATCTTACAACAGTACAATAATCAACAATAAAATCATCAACAGTACTGTTATTGGTAATGGTGCTTATGGTGATGCAGGTTCCATGTACTTTGAAAAGTGTCATGATGTAAAGGTTATTAACAATACGTTCAATAACTCAATTTGTAGAGATAATGGTGGAATGATTCACCATAGGGATGGAATATACAATATATCCTATATAAACTGTACATTTAACAATGGTACTGCGGGTAAAAATGGTGGTGCAACATCTACCAGTACGAACAACCCAAACATTACATATGAAGGATGTACCTTTACAAACAACACGGCTTCAGGTATAGGAGGAGCAATCTACAATGGATATCCTACAAGCATCAACAATTCATCATTCAAAGACAACGTTGCAACTCAGGCAGGAGCATTATATCTGGCTAGTGCGGCTAATGTAACAAATACAAACATTACCAACAACAATGCTACTAATGGTTCTGCAATATACATAAATGGCACAAAGTTAATCTTAGATAATGTGGACATCTATGAAAACCAGGCAGGAGCAACAGAATTAACCATTAATGTTAACGATGAAAGAAACCTTGTTACAGGTGTATTCCGTGGTTATGATAATGTGCTGAATGCTATCTGGCAGGAAGGTGAAAATTCCGAGGTTGAAGCTACTGACGTGCTTTACTTAGGTCTTGGAGGACTGGTTAATACCGGATCCCAAACCATAACGCCTGAAAGATCAGATAAGGAAGTACATCAAATCATATACCTGGAAGTATATGATGCAGACAACAATCTGCTTAAGAAATATGCTAACTATACTGTTGAAGACGGTGAATATTCATTTACCATAATTCCAACTGACTTGTCAGGTACGCCTAATTCATTTAAGGTATATCACCTCGAAGACAATTACTACACCAACATCTCAAATTCCGTAAATAGGAACGTGTCACGTATCACGGTAAATGTTACAAANNCCTACAGGTAATGTAACGGTTTATCTAAACAGTACACTTGAAGGATTTGAAAACACTACATTCAGAGGAGAAATAAATAGCAATGGTGAAATATCATTCAATACGACTCCGCTGGATGCATTGAACGCATCAATTTATGAGGTATATGCAGTATATGAAGGTGACATTACCTACATGCCTGAAAGTACATCAGACATATTCTATGTATATAAAGCACAGTCACCTCTAAGTATAGGCATTGAGGACTACTTCTACAATAATACGACTTGTATAGAAGTATCTGTCCCTAATACTCTAGGTGAAGGCATATACTCCGGTACAGTAACGGTAAATATTGTAAGTGAAGAATATGATAGGGGAAAACCTGTTATAAATAACACGTACATTGTTCCTATCATAAACTCCAATACAAACATAACCGAATACTTGCCCGTATTGAATGCAGGAAAATACTTCATACACGCTGAATTCAGCGGTACACAGAATTATCTTCCATCAATAGCCGATAAGACATTAACGGTTTATAAGGCCATCACGGAAGTAAACGTAACAGCTGAGAATATCACAATATCTCAGGAAGAAACAGTTATTATTCATGTACAGCCTGGATTAGCCAATGGAACGGTTAACATTACATTAACCGGTAACAATGGTCAAACCATTACGGTTGAAAACATCAATGTAGCTGATTCAATTGCAACACATAACTTCGGATACCTGGAGGAAGGAAGTTACTTCGTAACAGTATCTTATAGTGGTGACAAAAACCACCTAAGCAGCAGTAACTTCACAATCTTCACAGTCAGAGACAATACATTTGACATTATCATCGATGTAGACAACATGACATACACCGAAAACAGGACATTCAATGTAACTGTTCCAAGTGATGTTGTAAATGACTTGAAGATTACGCTCAACGGAGTCGAGATAGACAGCAGCAATTACACAGTTGAAGGTGGAACAATCACAATCAACACTGCTGACTTAACAGGTATAGTGCCTGACGGTAAACTGGTTGTAAACGAATACAACCTAACGGTTAATTACACGGCTCCTGAAGGTGCAGTGTACCTTTCAAATGTAAACAGCAGTCTGTTTTACGTATTTAAGGCACAACCGGAAATCATTGTAACTCCAACAGATATTTATCGTGCATACAATGAAACAATCACAATAAATCTGACTAGTTACAATGCAACAGGTAAAATGAACATAACCATTACCAACGCAAGTGGAAATGTGGTTTATCAAAACCTAAGTCAGAATCTAAACAACAATACAGTTGCTGAAATTCTGGTTGAAGACTTGCCTGCCGGTGTATACACTGTAATGGTAGAATACTGTAACGATACTAATTACAACAATCTTACGGTAACCGAAGAGTTCACAGTAATAATGCAAACCATTACGGTCAGAACAGACAGGCCTGAAATATACGTAACCGAATACCTATCCATAATAGGAACAGTATTAAACGGTGACAGAACTCCAGTAACTGAAGGTAAGGTAAACATCACATTAAGTGACGGAACAAGCTACCTTGTGGATATTAACACTACCGACGGTAGCTACAATACCACAAACCGTTACATGACAAACGGAACGTACGTCGTCACAGCTACATATGTCCTGTTTGACAAAAACATCGTAAGCAATGAAACCTCATTCAAGGTAAACAAGATACCTACAAGTACTGAAGTAACAATACTTAACAGTAAAGTTGGAAATGTAACGATAGACGTTATAGTATATGACGAAGGACAATACGAAGGACTAACCCCTGGATATGACAATGTCATAACCAATGGTACAATCCGAGTAACCGTAAACGGACAATCCAAGGAATATACCATAACCGATTCAAACACAACAATAGTGTTAAATGATGATACTCTCAACATCAACACTACAGAAGGCGTTAATCTTGTAGTCGAATACCTTGAAAACTGGAAATACCTAAACAGCACAGGATACAATGCCACATTCACGGCAGACCCAATCGCTTCAAATGTAACCATTGATGTAACTCCAAATCCACAGAATATTACAGGTGATGTAACAATCAGTGGACATGTCTATACTGAATTAGGTGATGAGATAACATCAGGTCAGGTTGAGGTGACTGTTGACGGTAACTATCTCGGATTCTTTGATCTAAGTGATGAAG
>MUZY01000054.1 GCA_003266065.1 Methanosphaera sp. rholeuAM130 | reverse complement strand
AATGGACTTCCATTAATGATGCAACAGATAGGAGACTCAATATTCTGGTTAAATAATAATATTAATTATACGATTACCGGACAATTGGCCAAAGAAGGTATTATCGATGCAGCAAATCAAATAGCATCAAAACAAATCAGGCCGGTATTGACACATATAACCTAAGATGAATATCATGATATACTAATCAAGATAACTCATTTGAATAATGAATTTATAAAATCGGAATTAATATCCTACTTGGATGATGAAGAAAAGGAATTATTGGATCCATTTTTAAAGGATATGATTGACTTAAAGATACTTACGGATATAAATAAAGATGGAAAAATATTCAAATTCTCAAATGGGTTGTATTATGCATATTTCCTTATTCGGTCAATAGAGTGAGATAATAACCGGTTTATCATATTCATGTTATCCATTTTCTTTTTTTTTAACATTTTTTCAAGCCAATTCCTATTTTTTACTAAAATAAATCATCTGATAAATTTTTTTTTTAGACGAGACTAAAAACCTATACTTATATATTCTAATAAAAATATAATAGAATTACCAAAATATATATTAGAAATTTTTCGTAATAATATATATAATTATAATAGGTGATATAATGGTAAAAACATTAGAGAATTTATCCAAAGCATTTGTCGGAGAAAGTCAAGCAAGAAACAGATACACAATGTATTCAAAGATTGCAAAAAAAGAAGGATATGAAAAAATTGCAGAAATATTCCTAATAACAGCAGACAATGAATTCCAACACGCAAAAGTATTATTTAAGATGATACAGGAATTGAAAGAAGATGTTGATTGCATTGACGTTCCAACGAGTGTAGCATTTACCTATGGAACAACAGCAGAAAACTTACTTGCAGCAGCCGAAGGTGAAAACGAAGAAGCTACTTCAATGTACCCAGAATTTGCCGATGTAGCAGAAGAAGAAGGATTCGATGCAATAGCCTGCAGATTAAGAAATATCGGAAAAGTAGAATCACACCATGAAGCAAGATACAGACAATTACTGGCAATGGTTGAAGGAGAAACGTTCTTCAACAGAGATGAAGAAGTCACATGGGTATGTAGAAAATGTGGATTTGTATACAAAGGAGAAAAACCACCTGAAGTATGTCCAATATGTGAACACCCATCAAGTTACTTTGAACTATTGGTTGATGAATTCTAATTAACCAAAACACTAACCCCCTTAATTGTTAAATCACAAGGAGAAATAACTATGGATTTTGATTTTACAAACATAATAAAATGTAAAAACAGTGGAAATATAATTGAATTAATCTATCCTGGTCAGGATGTAGATGTAGCATGTTTAGACGTTATAGAAGCCAAAACAGAAGGTGAAGGGGACGTAAAACACAAACCTGTAATTACAAGAGTAGACGACGCTTACCTTGTAAAAGTTGGAGAAGTTGAACATCCAATGGATGAAAACCATTACATAGCACTCATTGAATTAATAGCTGACGGACAAGTACATAAACAATACTTAAACCCTGGAGATAAACCAGAAGCTACATTTAAGATTCCGGAAGCAGATGATGTAACAGCAAGAGAATTCTGTACCGTTCACGGACTCTGGCAATCCTAAATAACCTCCCCCCACAAACCTTTTTTTAACAATTTCAGAAAATTTCTTCTTATTAATTTATTTAAACAATTACAACCATTAAAATAATTAACTGACAAAATACACTTATTTTCATTAAATATAAATAACTGTTGAATTAAAGTAATAATAGAATATTATATTTTAAAACTATAGGAAAATTGATAAAATGATAATGAAAGCAAAAGCACCAAAAATAGCAGACGATGTTTATTTTGTAGGAACCTTAGACTGGGATAGAAGAGAATACCATGGATATACACTTCCAGGTACAACTTACAACGCATTTCTAGTATTCTGTGGAGATGAAACCGTACTCATTGACAATGTATACCCTGGTTATTCAGCACAAATGTGGGGAAGAATAAAGGATGCATTTGAAGACAAGAACAAGGAAATGAAAATCGATTACATCATTCAAAACCACGTTGAAAAAGATCACAGCGGAGCATTATCTGAAGTACATAAGAAATTCCCTGATGCACCGATATACTGTACGCCAATAGCAAAACCGGGACTAATAAAACATTATCCTGACCTGGCAGATGCAGAATTTGTAACCGTCGAGACAGGCGATAAATTGGAATTATCCGGCAAAACATTTTCATTCGTCGATGCAAAAATGCTTCACTGGCCAGATAGTATGTTCACCTTCCTCGAAGAAGAAAAAATACTCTTTTCAAACGATGCATTCGGCCAGCATATATGTACAATGGAAAGATACGACTACGAAGTACCTGAATCAACTGTAATGGAAGCGGCTCAAAAGTTCTATGCTAACCTATTGACTCCACTGACACCGCTTTTAACTATGAAATTAAATGAAGTTGTAGAATCCGGATTGCTTGATAAAGTTAAAATTATTGCACCTTCACACGGTCAAATCTGGACAGAACCGATGAAAATTATCGAAGCATACCAGAACTGGGCTACAGGGGTTTGTCAGAGACCACAGGCTACCCTTGTCTATGATACCATGCATTATTCCACTCAAACAATGGCTCATGCAATAGCCGAAGGATTAATGAGTGAAGGCGTAAACGTTAAGATGCACTATCTCAAGGAAGATGAAAGAAGTGAAATAGTCAAGGACATGCTTGAAAGCAAAGCGATACTTATGGGTGT
>MUZY01000151.1 GCA_003266065.1 Methanosphaera sp. rholeuAM130 | reverse complement strand
AGATGCAAAAAGAAGATATGTGGACAATCCGTCGGAAAAAGACGACCATTACATAATAGAAACCGATGACGGATACTGTTGGTTCGACTGCAGCATCTACGGCGGACGTGAATTCACTGGAATAGACGCAGTAAATTGGGCAATTGAATGTGAAGAAAGAGGAGCAGGTGAAATACTGTTGACAAGTATGGATCGTGACGGTACAAAGATAGGCTATGATTTGGACTTGACCAAGACAATCAGCCGCAACGTATCCATACCCGTAATAGCATCCGGTGGGGTTGGAAATCCGGAACATATCTATGAAGCCTTTGCAAAGGGTGAAGCCGATGCTGCACTGGCCGCCAGCATATTCCACTTTGACGAATATCCCATACCTGAAGTAAAAGAATACATTAAAGAGAAAGATATAGCCACGAGAATATAGAACAGAGGTTTAAAATGACATTAATCATCAATGTAACGACTCCTGATGGCATAATCATGGCATCAGACAGTAGGCAATCTCAGAGAAACATTAAGCAAATAACAAGAATATCCACCAATACTGCCGATAAGCTCTTTCAGGTAAACGATCGCGTCATTGTCGGAACGGCAGGATTGGCTTTTTTTCCCAATGAAAAAGGTATGCCTACCAACGTTTCAAAGCACATAAACGAGTTTTCCAAGGATAGTGACCTTGAAAAGTTAACGGTCAAGGAAATAGCTTATAAGTTGCATGATTATATCAACATGAAATACCCATGGGAAAAGCAGCTGGACTTGTCTGCCCAGCAATTGAAGATTGAAGCCCAGCAGAAAGGAGCACAGGTACTGTCAATCGAAAAACTGGAGGACTCCATAGAATTCAAGATAAAACAGGCAAATGGAAGGATTGAAGAGGGACACTTGGATATTGAAGCGGTGGATATACTGGTAAGCGGATACAACGATGACGGAACAACCCAGACATATGAAATCAGATGTCCCGGTGAAATAACCCTTGAAAGGGATATTGACGAATATGGCAGTACATGGGTAGGTCAGGGAGACGTTGTCTCCAGAATAATATTGGGCTACGATTCAAAGATGTTGAATATGCCCGCATTTGAGAGAATGTCAAAACAGAACAAGGATCTCTTGAATCAGTTGCATGGATTGGAGTACAATATTCAATGGGGATTGATGACGCTGCAGGACGCCATTAACCTGGCGGTATTTCTAATCAAGTCTACAAAAATGATTCAAAGATATGCCGATGGAATCAACATGGACATAGGGGACGTTCAAAACGTCGGCGGACCTATAGACATAGCCGTCATACGACTTGACGAAGGCGTAGAATGGATCAATAAAAAACAGCTGCATTATCCAAATGACTTTTAAACTTCCATTAATACTTTTTTTTCTTCAGTAAATTATATACGGATTTTTTGTGATTATTATGATTAAGAACACGTTTACCATAAAATATGACGAATACAAGGGAGATTTTGACCTGACGTTAACGATGAACTCGGGCCAAACAAGCCAGCCCCCATGGACAAACGTCGAGGGACGATACAGTGAAGTACTCTTTGTCGACGGAGAATATGTCCTGGCTGAAATAAGCCAGGAATTCTTGAACGATGATATAATCGTATCCTATTATTCAAACCATGAAATCAACAATAAATCGCTAAGGGATAAGATATTTTACATATTTGACCTTGACTATGACATTACAGGGGTATATGATTTTTTAGAGGATAATCAGGAATTGAATGACGTATATAAGTTCAACAGGGGATTAAGATTATATAAGGCACAATATCCATTCGAGTCAATAATATCCTCCATTTGCTCAGCAAACAATTCCATCAAAAGGTGGACAAAGTCTGTAGATGATATCAAAACCTCCTGCGGAAGGGAATTCATATTCAATAATGAAAGCCACCACATTTTTCCACGGGAAGAGGATTTCTTCGAAATACCGGAGGATAAGTTGAAATCCTTCGGAGTAGGCTATAGAAGTTCCTACATGTTGAATTCTACAGGGAGGATTCTATCGGAGGATAACTTTCATGAAAAAATATTTGAAATGTCATATGAGGATTCCTTTAAAAAGATAATTGAGTTGGAGGGTGTAGGTCCTAAAGTTGCCGATTGCATATTGTTATATGCATATAATAAGCGTGAGGCATATCCTGTTGACGTGTGGATAAACAGGATAACCACTTATCTTTATTTTAACGGTCAGAAGATATCCAACAAGAAGATTATGGAATTTGCCCGGGAAAGCTTTGATGAATATTCGGGATATATTCAATTATATCTCTTTAATTACGCTAGACTGTCCGGATTGATGGATAAAATTAAATCCAGGCACTGATAAATTTTTAATAAATAAATAAATAAAAGAAATGTATTTTGGGAGGAGAAGGGTTAGAATGAATATATAATATAAATTCTATAATATATAATTTATTTCTTCTTATTAATAATATTATGCTATTTTTCACGCATTTTGTATTACTTAGTCATCTTCAATTATTACTTCTTCCATAACGTCGCCCTGTCTGATGTTGTATACGACATCCATTCCATCAATAACCTGACCAAATACCGTGTGAACTCCATCAAGGTGTGGCTGTGGGCTGTGCGTAATAAAGAATTGGCTTCCACCTGTGTCTTTACCTGCATGAGCCATGGATAATGC
>MUZY01000049.1:24708-27050 GCA_003266065.1 Methanosphaera sp. rholeuAM130 | reverse complement strand
CAGTATTTTTAATATTCTTTCTTAATTTCATAATCTCCAATTCCTTATTATTAATATATATTTCTACTTTAATTTTTTAACTATTTATATATTTTTTAAATTTACTATTGTATAAAAGGTTATTATAGAAAAATTCTTCATCATATTTCTTTTTTTAAAAAGTCGAATATAATATATTTTATTATAGAATAGAATCTTATTTTTCAGTATTTTCTAGATTTAATGGATAATATTTAAATACTATGAATTGAATATATTTATAATAAAAAATTACAGGTGATAATATGATTGAGAATAACATATGTTTATTGACGGACAGTTACAAAGTAACACACCATTATTTCTATCCGGAAAATACTCAAAAGATATATTCATATCTTGAAAGCAGAACCGGTTCACAATTCAATAAGACAATATTCTATGGATTACAGTACATTATTAAAAAATACTTGGAAGGCAGTGTTGTTACCGAAGAAAAGGTATATGAAGCAAAAAAGATCATAGATACCCATATAGGTGAGGGCATTTTCAACTTGGATGATTGGCTATACATAGCCGATGATCTTGACGGTAAATTGCCGGTTAAAATCAAAGCCGTTCCTGAAGGTACACCTGTAAATATCAGCAACGTATTGATGACCGTGGAAAATACCGATGAGAGATGTTTCTGGTTGCCAAATTATTTGGAGTCGGTATTATTGCAGGTGTGGTATCCTTCAACCATAGCAACATTATCAGCAGAAATTAAAAAGTTATGTAACTTCTATCTGGACGTTACTAATTCAAGTAAGGATAATCTTCCGTTTATGTTGCATGACTTCGGTTATAGGGGAGCCTCTTCAACTGAGTCATCAATGATAGCAGGAAGTGCACATCTACTTAGCTTTTCTGGAACAGATACCATTCCGGCATTGACGTTACCGATTAACTATTACAATACTGACAATATTCAGGGATATTCGGTACAGGCAACCGAGCATAGTGTAATGACGTCGCAGGGTATGGATGATGAATTTAAACAAGCAATAAATGTTGTTCGTCATGCAAAGGATGGAATATTGTCCATTGTCATTGACAGTTACAACTATAGAAACTTCCTGCAAAATGCTTGTATAGAGGGTCATGAGTTAAACAACCATATCAATGCTTTTTTATCTAAAAATAGTGGAAATAAGGTTGTTTTCAGGCCTGATAGTGGAGAACCCGTTACAACGACCCTCGATTGTCTTGAAATCATAGAGGAAGGTTTCGGTACAAGACTAACCTCCAACGGATACAAGGTAATAGATGCTAATGTTGGACTTCTCTGGGGAGATGGACTTGATTATCATAAAATCAGGGATATTCTCTTCGGCATGAAATCCAATAACTGGGCGGCACAGAACATTATCTTTGGAATGGGTGGAGGACTTCATACATCCGTAAATAGGGATACCCAGAGAAATGCCTTCAAATGTTCCGCCCAGCTAAGAAATGATAAGTGGATTGACATATTTAAAAAACCGTTGGACAGCAGTAAGAAGTCCAAGAAGGGTAGGCTCAAATTAATTAAAGAGGATGATAACTATAAAACCGTTTCGATTGATGCAAGTGGTGATGATTGTCTTCAAACGGTATTTGAAAATGGAAAATTATTGATCGATGATAACTTTGAAGCTATCAAAGAAAGGTGTAGGGAGTATATCAAATATCCGGTAAAGGATTAGTTTGAATATTATCCAATTAATCTTCTTTTTATCTTTTTATTTTTACTATTACTTCTTTTCTTTAATTTCATTTAATTCTATTTACAATCGGTGAAATAAGATGGAAGTATTACTGTTTTTTTCTAAACGGATTATATTTTCACGTTACAATATGAAGTTAGATATTTCATAAAAAACATAAAATTTTTTTATGATTCTTATGTTTCTTATGTTTTTCAAAATTTATAATTATTCATAAAATATTCTTCATATAATAATATAGCAGATTCGGTACAAGATTAACCTTCAATGGATATAAGGTAATAGATGCCAATATTGGACTTCTCTGGGGAGATGGGCTTGATTATCATAAAATCGGGGATATTCTCTTCGGCATGAAATCCAATAACTGGGCGGCACAGAACATTTTCTTTGGAATGGGTGGAGGACTTCACACATCGGTAAATAGGGATACCCAGAGAAATGCCTTCAAATGTTCCGCCCAGCTAAGAAATGATAGTGGATAGATATATTTAAAAAATCCTTGGACAGCAGTAAGAAGTCTAAGAAAGGTAGCTTAAACTTATTAAAGATGAGGATAATTACAGGACAGTTTCAATTGATGCGGATGGTGAAGATTGTCTTCAAACGGTATTT
>MUZY01000049.1:199-24698 GCA_003266065.1 Methanosphaera sp. rholeuAM130 | reverse complement strand
GGAGTATTCAAATATCATAGCATTGATTGATCCTCCCTAAATTATTTTTTTTAACTTCACTGTTTTTATTAAATGAATTTTATTTATTCTTAAATTTCGTTAAATGAATCTTGTAGAATGGGAGAATTTTTAATGTATTTTTTTTCCAAATTTAAAAAAATATGTTACACTTGAAATATAACAATTGCATGTGTATAACGGCAATTTTTGCGAAAAAATTCAACCTCTCGAAAATGCTAAAAATGAATCGTTACATGTATATTAAATGCTTCATTTTTGAATGTTTTAACCATTTTAAAATGGGGCTATTTTTTTACTTCGCTATACCGTTNNAAAAAAAGGAGATTCCCAATATTTTTTGTTCTTGAAAAAATGGTAATAGGAATATGTCAATTAACATCCAAAAAAATACATGATTTTACTATGGAAAAATATAACCCTCAAAAAAATACTATTTTTGATATATACAATATACATGTAATTTAATCAAATTCACTCTTTTATCAATTTGGGATATCTTGGAAAAAATATGAATATGAAAGATAAAAATTTAAAAAAATAAAAGACATGAAAATAATCGTTATGACAAATACAAAAAAAGAAAAAAATATCTTGAGTTTTCAAGGTATTATGATGAATAACTGATTCTTATTTGCTTATGCTATTGAATAATGTATTGAATGCTGTCTTATCTTCAACACCTTTTTCATAAATATGGTATTTGACTCCATTTTTTTCAAAATAGGTTTCTTTAATTTTTACTTTTGGGTTTTCGGCTATTATGGTATTTAATATGGTATCATTTATTGTATATGAATAGGTTGAGACGTAATTGTTTCCATATTTCTTTTTCATCTGATCAACTTTTTTGTCAAAGGAATTGCCTTTTGAAACTTCGTAAATTCCTATATTTGTCCAAAAATTAGCAAAAAGAACTCCATTATCAGTTATTTTTTGAATATCATAACCTTGGGGGATGCATACCTTTGAAGAACCGACAGCCGTAATTGAATTATCGCTACTGCCTTCAATGTTAGGATAGGTCAGATATACTATTGTACAAAGAATAACCGTTAATATTATAAGAATTATTCCCGCTATTTTCGTGTTCATACGATACCACTTATTACTAGTTTTATTTTATCCCATATTTAAATATACTTTCAGGTATATAAATCGTGAAGATTGACGGGTTATTTAAGGAAATCTGATAAAATAGCTTAGACCATTTACAAAAAATAATTGACTTTAACTTGAATTAGATGATGATGTTTACCAAAATATTTAATGTACTTAACATAAAGTAAGTAATAGTATTTACTGAAACATTGTTGAAAAGACTTTTCTTGAAAATATGAATCAGAGATATTCTTAGGTATATAATAATATCTCCTACAATTCCTAAAATGAAAAATATACACGAGGTTTAATCATATTTAATAATGTAAATATTTATTCACAATACTCATTAATTGGAATAGGTACTGGAGGATAAAATCATGAAGATAATAATATATGGATCACAATATGGGACAGCTAAAGAATATGCTCAAGAATTATCTATAAAAACAGGCATCAAAGCAATGGACTACCGAGATATGTTGGATGTAAATTCATATGATGTAGTAATATACATTGGTGCTTTATATGCCGGTGGCGTATTGGGTATGAAAAGGACATTCAATAAGATAACTGATGTTACGGCTAAGAAGATAATCATTGCAACGGTAGGATTGGCTAATCCATGTGATAAAAGCAATACTGATACGATAAAGAAGAATATAAAAAGGCAACTGTCTGATGATGTGTATGAAAATGCTCATATCCATTTTCTTCGTGGTGCAATAGACTATTCCAAGCTTGGCTTAAAGCACAAGACAATGATGGCCTTACTCTATAGAAAAGCAAAAAGATTAAAAGATGATGAAAAAACAGCAGAAGTAAATGCCTTGATTGAAACATATGGCAAAAAGGTTAACTTCATAGATTTTGATGCATTGAATCCTATTATTGATGAAATGGAATAAATGTTTTACTGTTAAAAGTTTCATTATTGTTGTTTAAAAATTTACAAAGTGGAAGGGAAAATGAATGAAAGAATATTTAATTGAAACACCAAGTATTGATTTCGAAAATCCACATATCAAAAAGAAGGTTCGGGAATTAAAAAATGAATCCAAAGATACGCTGGATTATATTGAACGAAGCTACAATTATGTTAGGGATGAGATTCCTCACTCTTGGGATATTAAATCAGAAATTGTTTCTAGAACTGCCAGTGATGTGCTTAGAAACGGGACGGGAATATGTTGGACAAAGTCCTGCCTATTAGCTGCACTTCTTAGAGCAAATAGCATAGCATCAGGGATAAGTTATCAACTACTTACAGTAGCAGATGATGATAGTGACGGTCATATAATTCATGCTTTAAATACGGTATATATAGAAGAATTGTATAAATGGATTAGAATTGATGCCCGAGGAAACAAAGATGATATTAACGCGTGTTTTAGCTTGGATGAAGAACAATTGGCATATTCAATTAGAAGTGAATATGGGGAAATTGACTATCATGATAATCATGCTGATTTGGATGAAAGACTCGTCAAGATATTAAAGGACAGTAAGACTATATATGATATTTCAACGGATTTTGAGTTTTAAAAGCGATTGCTGTTTGTCGAATAAAAAAAGAAAAAAAGTGGATATTTTTACCAATCAAAAGAATCTAATAAATTCTTGTTTTTGATTACTTTGAATATGCTTAGACAAATAACGAATGCTATTGTTGTAAATATNNTAGCCACACATGTCATAATGTTTATGACAATTGTTACCAATAATACAGATAATACTTCATTTACATTTCTAATTCTAAGTTGTTTCCATATGAAATATCCACATACAGGACCAACTATGCCCATACTTAATATATTTGCTCCCAATGTTGTCAGTCCACCATAACCAAATATAATGGCCTGTAAAAATATGAATAAAGAAGCCACTACCGCAGTAACTGATGGACCAAAGAATACCGTACTTAATCCAGTACCACAGGCATGAGAACAGCTACCGGTTACTGATGGAAATTCAAATATTAAAGACATGAAAAACATAAAAAGTCCTGATACCAACAGTAGAATAATTTCTTCCTTATCCTGTGAAATTCTATTATTAAATTCTTTAATACCATAAACAACAACTGGAATAGCTAAAATAAACCATATTACACACCATAATAATGGCAGATAACCTTCCATTATATGCATTTAAATCTTTCCTCCAATAATTTTATAGTATACAAAAAAATACATGAATACTACTAATAATACTCTGTTGTTATAAATATTTAATATTATCCTTTGAAACATCGTGAAATATAATTATTGGTTCATATAAAAAAGTATAATTTGTATTAGCTAATATGATTGCATTTAAATACTTAAATTTTAAAAAAAGTTAATATCCCGATTATCCTATTAAATTTAAGGAAGATAATATTTCTTTACTTTTGAGAACATTATCAAAGTTATTTAGCTCTATAATCCCATAATCTATTTTTTCTAGTAGTTTTAGATTCAATGTTCCTGTACCTAACGGGTTGTGCTGGTCACGTTTACCGTCATTATCGTGCAGATGACAGTAACTAATATTTTTTAAATTCAACATTTCCTCCAGATTATCGCATGTATTTGCATGTCCCGTATCTATTGTTAGATAACAGCCCGTTTGTGTCTGTATATCTTCCAGTTCATCTATACTGTTTGCAAGAAATGATTTTCTGACTGGCATATTTTCAACGGATATCTGAACGTTAGTTTTATCGATTATTTCTCCTACAGCTTCAACTGATTTTTCAAGTGCGTATCTTCTGAGTCTTGAATCGTTTCTTCCAATTTTACCGGGATGTACGGTAATGGTTTTGGCTCCAATTTCTTCGGCAAATTTACCACAATCTATCATTTGTCTTATGCTTTCCTTTCTTATGCCCTCATTTAAGCTTGCAATGTTGATGTCTACAGTTGCTGCATGCATTCTAATGTCCAATCCACAGTTAAGGTATGGTGAATTGTCTTTATTATAGAAGGGATCTTCTGCCAATATTTCAATCATGTCAAAGTCATGTTCCTTAGCCTTCTTAATTATTTCATCAGAATCTTTCATAAAAAGAGCCAGTGTCGAGAAACCAATTTTCATATTATCACTTTATTGTCCTATACTTAATTCTTTATAGCATTTGATTAATAAATTCTTATCAGAAAATTTATTAAAAACTGACACTAATTGATAAAATTTATTAGTTATTATATTCTAATTATAATTAATATTCGCAGGAAGGCAAATAAGATGATTAAGTTAGTGTATCCAAGCAAAAGATATGAGGAAGCGATAACCGATTTCAAGGAGGAATTCATCTCCTATGGTGAAGACACCATTCCAGGTAGTGAACTCTTGGATAAGATGGATTCAATTGACGAGTGGATTGAATATGTAAATAATAACAGAAAAGAAAAAAGTCTTTCAGAAGATTGGGTACTATCTGATTGTTTCATAGCGGTGGATGAAGGGGATAGTGTTGTTGGCATAATTGTTTTACGGCATGACTTGAATGATTTCTTAAGGGATTTCGGTCATATAGGCTTTAGTGTCAGACCGTCAAAAAGAAGAATGGGCATTGCTACGATTATGTTACAAAAAGTATTGGAAGTTGCCAAAAACAACAATTTATCCGAGCTTCAATTATCATGTATGGACAGTAATATTGCATCCAAAAAATGCATAATATCCAACGGTGGAGTATTTCTTAGAAACTTCAACTATCTTGATGAATCGGCTTCGGTTTACATCATCAAGATATAAATTGGTACATATATTACTATAACTTAATATAACCCTTTAAATATACTTAATAATAAAATAAAACGTGGACTGATAAAAATGATTATATACTTTTCGGCAACGGGTAATTGCAAATATGCGGCAACAAGAATATCCCAAAAAACGGGTGATAAAATAGTTTCGATAATCCAGTTAAATAAGAACACAGATTATTGCATAGAACTTGAAAATGATGAATCATTGGGTATAGTCATACCCACATACTTCTATGGACTGCCGGTACTTGTTAAGGAATACCTGTCCAAAATGACAATCAAAACTGATAACGAAAACCCATATCTCTATTCAGTAAGTACATATGGAACTACACCAGGCGGATCGATTGAAATAATCAACAATATACTCAATGATAAGGGCCATGAATTAAGCTCCAAATACACATTACAGATGGTGGATACATGGACTGTGGAGTTTGACTTGACCAAAGAGGAAAATATAGCCTATTTTACCAAAAATACTGAAGATAAACTAAACAGTATTATTGAAAGTGTTATGGAAAGAAGAAACGATGATTTGACAGAAAAAACGAAGGGAAAACTATTTTATACCTTTGCCCAATTTGCTTACGAACTTGACAGAAAAACATCCTACTTTAGCGTAGATGATTCATGTACTGGATGTGGATTATGTCAAAGGGATTGTCCCGTTGAGGCAATAGAAATCAAAGGGGGTAAACCGGTTTGGATAAAAGATAAGTGTCTCATATGCTTTAGATGCATTCACCGATGTCCGGCATTTTCCATAGAGTATAAGCACAAGACCAAGGTCAACGGACAGTATACAAATCCGAATGTTGCGGTATTTGATTGACAATGTTTTGATGAATCCTTTTTAAACCTATGAAAAGAGAATTTCAACCCCTCAACAGTACTTATCAAAGCATTGCATTATCTTTATATAGATGTCGGTCCAACAGTATAATAGCGAAGGGGTTTGATGTTTTAGAACAATCCATTAATTGAAATCTAAACAAGTACCCTAATCGTAAAATTCTTAAATTATCGATATCGATAAATACTTTGAAAGTCAAAGTAACAATATATTAAAGGTGGTAATAATGGAAAATATGGAAGATATGAAATTTTGTCAGTCATGTGCAATGCCAATAACCGAAGAGTTATACGGCACTGAAGAAGATGGAAGCCTAAATGATGAATACTGCAAGTACTGTTATCAGGATGGTGAATTTACAACAGATTGCACTATGGAAGAAATGATTGAAATGTGCATACCGTTAACAGTAGAACATTCGGATATGGATGAACAAAGCGTAACGCTAATGTTAAACAAAGTAATTCCAGAACTGAAACGTTGGAAAAAGGATTAATTAACCCCTACTTAAACTTTTTTTTAATATATTTTAATATAAATTCAAGTGATTTCTATGACAATCAGATTGGAAGAAAGAACGGATTATTTGAAGGTTGAACATCTGATTAGGGACGCTTTCTGGAATATCTACAGACCGGGATGCTTTGAACATTACATAGTACATAATCTTAGATACGACCCTTCATTTATCAGGCAGCTTGATTACGTACTTGAAGAGGACAATAGGATAATAGGTCATATTGCCTACTCAAAGAATAAGCTGGTCTATGATAATGATAAAAAGATTGATGTGGTAACGCTTGGACCTGTATCTATTGATCCTGATTATCAGGGTAAAGGTAACGGTACTAAAATAATCAATTATACGCTGGATAAAGCCAAAGAATTAGGTATCAAATACGTATTCGTAATAGGTGATGAAAAATATTATCAAAGATTTGGATTTGAAGATGCCTCAAAGTGCAATATTCAATTTAATGATGTTGAAGGTGACACGCCGTTTTTCATGATAAAGGTATTTGATGATGAAGATTTAAAATTTGATAATGCAAAATATATAGATAATCCGATTTTTAATGTGGATGAAAATAAATTGGAAGAGTTTGATAAACAATTCCCTGAAAAAATTAAGGAAGTTAGGGATACCCAGCTAAACGTATAGACTACATGAAAAATAAGTAATACGCGAGAATAAAGAAACATTCAATGATATATTTCTCATTATCCAGATTTAAACCTATTATCTCCTCACTTTTAGATTTACTGTAATATATTAGCATTATCTCAACTATCAGGTAAAATATTGATAATACCGTTAAATAAGGGAGTATAACACTTAATACGCTGAGGTTGATATGATACATGCTGTTTATATCCCTATTGTACAGTACTACAAAAAATAGTATCAATAGGAGTATAAACCATAATTTTTTTATGGCAATAAAAGTCTTATTTTTAATTATATCGTTATATTTCATATTCTTAATCCTAACTTTGTTATATTAATATATGTCATTACTATCTTTAATAATCATCATTGACGATTGGATTTTTTCAAGTTCAAGGATTGATAATAATGGAGTTTATTCAATGATTACACATAATATATCTTCACGAGAAGATTAAAGAAGTTATTTAATGACATTATATACCTGTCACATACTATTTTTTCAGTACTTTAATAAAAGATTTTAAATTCAAGAATTTATAAATAATTAATTGTAAATAATTTTTAAGTTGTATTGATATGAATAAGAATAAATTTAATATATTTCTTGTGATATTACTATTATTTATTATAAGTTTAAATGCTATTTATGCAAGCAATGATACTGATAATACCGCTAATAGTATATCAGTTTCAGATACTGCCGTTGGTTATTCGGAAATTTCCGATTCTTCAGGCAGTGCTTCTGATAGTGCTACGGTTCAAGATGACTTTGCTGTCAGTGACAATACTGATGGAATAATTGGTAATGATATTGCAAGTGATATCAAACAAAATGATAAGAATATAAAAAGTGAAGCCAAGACGATTATAGTAAATAACTACGATGAATTATACACAGCTTTAACAGATGATACATATTCGAATTTAACTGTAGAATTACAGGGTGATACGAAATATACCATAACTGGTAAGATTGAACTTGAATACAGTATAGTGAATTTAAGAATAAATGCCAATAATAGAATAATTGATGGTGCTCATAAGTATTCATTTATTAAAGTACAGAACGAATACTCCAAAATAAACATATCAAATATTCAAGTAATCAATTGTAATGATAGTTATGGTGGTGTACTGTATAATAGGGCTTTTTTAACAGTTGTAAATTCATCCTTTATCAATAATACCGCCACAGTTGAAGGAGGGGTATTTTATAATTATAAGAATTTGACGATCGATAACTGTATTTTTGAAAACAATAATGGAGGAGGTCGCGGTGGAGCAATATCCAGTCATCGGTCATTGACCATTACAAATTCCCGATTAAAAAATAACAAGGCCAATAATGGCGGTTCTTTATACATATATGGTAATACTAGGACTGTCATAGAAAACAATAGCATTACTGCCAGCAGTGCCAATTTTGCAGGCAGTATATTTAACTATGGAACAGGCAATACGTCAATAATCAATAACAATATTACCTGTTCTACAGCACAAAGATATGGTGGAGTACTGTTGAATCATGGAGCATCAATGATAATCTTTTCCGGAAATAACATTTCCAACAGTAAAGCATTGTGGGGAGCAGCAATAGTAACATTAGCCAATATCAACATAAGTGAAAATAACTTCATTAATAATACAGCCGATTATGGCGGAGTCATATTTAACTGGAATCAAATTAATTTAACGGACAACAACTTCACGGACAACAAAGCAGCCATAGCAGGATGTATATATAATAGTGCAGAATGTGTGATTAATGCCGTAAACAATTCATTTAATAACAACACCGCAGATGATGGAGCAGTAATATATAATGCAGGTGAATGTATCTTTAACAATAATACTCTCATACATAATCTTGTAAAGACTGATAATGCATATGTAGTTAAATCTGATGAAGATCTAATTAATGATGATGCACCACATAAGATTGAAATCAAAAACAATCACTTCATTAATAATACGGATTATAAACGTGACATGTTAATATATAACAATGCAACAACAGTCATATCCAACAATACCTACGTCGGTAATTATCTGGATTTAAACATCAGCAATCTGACTGATTTGGCATATGTTGACGACATCAACATCAAATTAAATGTTTATCCCAACGATAAATATAATACGACTGTAAATACTGGTTATTTAATTTGGAATGTCAATGGAAATGATTATAAATTTTCCGTTAAAAGGAATTCTTCAAATGTACGTTTAAATTCATCCCAACTAGAAAATCAAAACACGATAAAAATATCCTATTATGATAGTGATAAAAGCTTCAGGGCATCCCAAAAAACTTACAACGTATCGGTATACAAGAATACTAAAATAATTATCAAAATGGATAATGATGTTAAATACAGGGATATATTGAATGTTAAGGTTAATGTAACGGATTTGGATGGTAAAATTGTTGATAAGGGCTATGTAATATATAAAATCAACGGCATTACATTGACTGATGCTAATGGAATTATAAAAAGTCCGGTTAGAAATAAGACAGTAACTCTTGATTATCAATTGCCGAAGAATTTCAATGTAAAGGAGTATACATTGGAGGTAATATATAGCGGCAATCCAAATAATTACAACGTAACTAGAAATTCCACCAAGTTTAACATAGTTAAAACCACTTCCATACTGACTGTTACAACCAATAAGCAAAGTGCTAAAATGGATGAAAAAATCACATTCACGGCAAAAATTAATTCAAACTATCAGATAAATGAAGGCGTAATGTTATTTAAAGTAAATGGAGTTACCCTTAAGGATAAAAATAACAATGCCATATTGATTGACGTGAAAAACAATAGTGCAACGGTCGTTTTTACGGTTCCTGATGGTTGGAGTGCTAAGCCGGTTAAGGTAACCGCCGTATATTCCAATAAGAATTATAACAGACTGGAAAACTTCAGCTATTTCAACATTACAAAAACAACCCCCGTGTTTAACATTACCTCTGTCAAGTTAACAACAAATAACATCAAAGTTAAAGGAAAGCTTGTAGATGGATACGGTCATTACGTTTCAGGTGTCAATACCATAATCATTAAAATAAATTCCATAACTCTCAAAAAGGATAACGGTAAACCACAGGTATTTGTAGTTAATAATGGGATTATTGATATTAACTTTAACTTATTAATTACTCTAAAAAAGGCCGATTATAAAATAGATTTTGTTACCGGCGAGCGTAATGCCTATACTGACAGTCGTTTAACAGTTAATGTAAAAAATTATTAAAACCCTTCTTTTATTTTTTAAAATTTTTTAAAAATTATTTGGACTATTTTACTCATTTAACTATCTTATTTTCCTATTTAAAGCTATCAAAAAATTATTTATTTTGGGTATTTTTTTAGTATTTTTTTATCAAAAATTCATATTATTACCTTTTAACTGAAAAATTATTAAAAACGCGTGTAGTTTTCAAGACCCCCTGCATATTACTTCTCACGAGCCCCTTCATTTTTTTATAAATTAAGTATTAATAGTCGCCGGATTTATAATAATTTATTATACTTTTACCTTAAAATTATTACCATTTTGAGTACTTATCAAGACCCCCCATGCATTACTTATCATGACCCCCTGCATTACTTATCATGACCCCTTCAATTACTTTTCAATATCTCCCAATACTTCTCAAATGCTCTTAGAATCCCTTTATATTAAAACCGATACATAGAAAGTAGTAGGAAACATGACTTAAAAACTATATTAACTATAACAACTAAGGTGATTAAAATGTTCAATATACATAGGAAAAATAAAATACCAAGATTAGATCAGAAGAAACCACTGATAAACAATGACATAAAACTATCGGAATATGATCCGTTAGCAGTATTCACGNNAAAGGTGATTAATATGGATTATAACAACAACGTTACAAAAATCAACATACGGGAAAATATAAAAAACAACATCAAAGAATATGATTTATCCATATATAGAGTTAACGATAAAATTTCCATAAAAGAATACTATAACATATATTAGAAATCCCATCAATCAACTACTCTTTTTTTTATCTTAACTCTTTTTATTATTAAACGCAATTAACAATTTGAAATCCATCCATATGGCATTAAAACATTTCAAAGAGTTATTCCATATTTTTTTAACTGATGTAATGGAGCTTATTTTTAAAGGATATTAAAAAGATTCAACATATAACTATTTAGAATAGATGTGATCAAAATGTCGAAGTGTCAAAATTGCGGATTCGAAAATGATGAAGGGCAGTCCATTTGCAAAAAATGTCATTATCTGTTAAAGGAATCCGAAAAAACCAATGATGGATATATGGAGGATAATGACAACACTAATAGCAATACTAACATTAATAATACTAAATCTAACGTTAACCAGAATACCATCAATACCGATACTTTCGATGAAAATGGCTCCCGAAGTCATATTATAGAAGATAATTATAGAAATTCTTATAAGTATGCTGACGGGTACTATTTATTGGATAATGTTGAACTAATTAGTGAGAATGTAAGTATCAGCAGATACCAAAATAAAAGTCTCTTTTTGGGATGTTTGTTGTCTTTTTTCATTACGGGTATGGGCAATGTCTATGCGGGTTTGAAAAAAAGGGGGATAGTTGAGTTTATCCTATCATTGATAATCAATGCATTCATACCTGTAACGCCGGAGTTTTTAATAGACTTTAACTCCTATGTTCTATATTTGGCATTAATATGGGAGATATATGTGGTATATGATACGTACAAATGCATCAAAGCCATTAACGCAGATAAGGAAATCCCATTATTTCTAGGTTTCATTAACCTTAAATAATTCTATTTTTATTAAAAAATTACGTCTTTAAATTCGGGATATTTCTCGATAAATTCACGTACTTCATCTTCCAAATGTTTAAACCAGTCTTTATGTGTCATATCTCTAGAAAAATGTTTAAGTTCTACAACTTTACGGGCTCTTCTTTTTTCATCTATGGAATTTTTAAGTTCATCAGTTATTTGCGGAAGTTGAATATCATTCAATATCTTTCCTTCATATGCCAGTTCCACATCATTAAATAATGTTGGTGTAATGTTACCGTCAGCGTATGTTTTAATTAATATGTCTTCATAATTATTGGCAATATACGTATAGTTTAATTTCATTTCAATGTAATCGTTATCGGTATTTGTCATCTCTTCCAGTTTTTCATAGTTCCATTTGTTCATTTTCGATTCCTCTAAAAATATTATGTGTTTTATGTTTTTAATATTTAACCTTAATGATGAGTAATTTCTATTTAATAAAAATTGTATTTTTTTCTATTTATTTTTAAAAAAATTCTACAAATTGAAATCGTTTTATATTTGTTATTAAATAAATAAACCTATTATAACTGCTTTTTTTTACTTTTTTTTACATAAGCCTAAATTATTTTTAAGTTTGCATAATAATTATTTATATTTGCCTAAAAAGACACATCTTTATATACTATACTAAACTTATTTTATATTATAGAATGAAACGAACATTCTAATAAAAAATAATTAAATCAAATTAACATTAATAATGGTGATAAATATGGTATTCAATAACGATTCAGAAAGTAACATAACAGGTAGTATAACAAGTTTCCTAGGAAGAACGGAAGTAAAATACTTCGTCGGTGGAATGGTGGCAGCTTACGCTATCAAAAAAATCGCTGAAACTGATGCTGCACATGAATTTGCAGTTAATGCAACGGCAGGATTGATGGATCTTAAAGATTCAGTTGAGGAATCAATTGAAAATATCAAAGAAGATGCTGAAGATATCCATGCTGAAGCACAGGAAAAACAGCAGGTAGAAATATTCGGTCCTGAAGATTTAATCGATGAAGATGAAATCGATGCAGAATATGATGTAGAATTTGTAAATGACGACTAAATTTAATATTATTTTTTTTATATTTTTTTTAAAGGACTTATGGAATTAAAAAAATGAAATTTAAAATAGTTTATGATAATGATGTGGATACATTACGTGTTCGTCTAGGAAAAAACGTTATATCCAGAGAACAAAGTTATGGCTTATCCCAGTTTTTATCAAAAAAGGATTGCATCCAAACTGTTAAAGTTTCATCCATAAACGGTAGTATATTCCTAAAATATATCGGTGACAAAAAGAATATTCTTAAAATATTGGCTAATATTACTCGTAGTGATATTAAAGAAGTAAAACCTACAAATGATGAAGTGATTACCGAAACAAACAACAGGTACATCAACAAAATTCTCAGAAAAATAGGTACCCGATACTTCTTTAAATTCTTCATGCCTTTACCAATCCGTCTTGTAAGAATTTTATATGAAGCAGCTCCTTATTTGGCCAGTGGATTTGACAGTCTAAGGCATCTACGATTGGATGTTGATTTATTGGACGCTACTTCAATATTCGTCACATTAACTCAGGGAATGTATGCACCTGCCGGTTCTATAGTGTTCCTCTTAGGATTATCCGAAATCTTAGAAGAGTACACAATAGAAAAAACAAAACATTCACTTGAAAAGAGTTTGATGTTGAACATTAACAAGGTATGGGTTGAAACTGAAACCGGTGAAGAAATACAGATACCATTTACCGAGCTTAAGGAAAAAGATCATGTTGTTGTACGTACGGGTACTATAATTCCGGCAGATGGAATAATAGTCAAAGGTATTGCAGAAATCAACGAATCTACAATGACCGGTGAATCCTTAGCAGTCAGTAAATCGGAAGGAAATGCGGTATTTGCAGGTACTATAGTTGAAGATGGTAATATAACCATTGAAGTTGAAGCATTGAATGAGGATACAAGAATTAATCAAATCATTGATTTGATTGAAAGTTCCGAAGAAGTAAAGGCAGGCGTACAAAGTAAGGCTGAAAGATTGGCCGATTCAATTGTACCATGGAACTTCGGAGTAACTGCTTTAACGTACCTATTGACAAGAAATGCAACCAAGGCAATAGCCGCTTTAACCGTTGACTATTCCTGTGCCATTAAATTGGCTACTCCAATTACGGTCATATCGGCAATGCGTGAAGCCTCAGAAAGGGAAATAGTTGTTAAAGGTGGTAGGTACTTGGAAGCATTTGCAACGGCTGATACGATTATATTTGATAAGACCGGTACTCTTACCAAGTCAGCACCTCATGTTGCCAAGTACATTTCATTAGGTAGTTTGTCTGATGATGAACTCTTAAGACAGGCGGCCTGTCTTGAAGAGCACTTCCCACACAGCGTTGCAACAGCTATCGTCAACAAGGCTAAGGAGTTGAACCTTACCCATGCGGAAGAGTTGCACTCCGAAGTCGAATATATAGTTGCTCATGGAATTGCCACTACCTTATTCGGTAAACGTACAGTATTGGGTAGCAGACACTTCGTGATTGAAGATGAGAAAGTGGAAATATCTGAAGAACATAAACATATAATAGAAGAAAATATGGAGAAATATTCCGTCATCTACTTTGCAATTGACGGTAAACTTGAAGGTATAATATGTATTGATGATCCACCTAGACCTGAAGCTAAAGAAGTTCTTAAAGAACTTAAATCATTAGGAATTAAGGAAATCATAATGCTTACAGGTGATTCTGAAAATGCGGCCAAGACTATTGCAGGTGAATTGGGCATAGATCATTACAGATCACAGGTTCTACCTGAAGATAAGTCATCTGTTGTGGAGGAAATCAAGGCAACCGGCAAGAAAGTAATCATGGTTGGAGATGGAATCAATGATTCTCCTGCATTATCTGCTGCCGATGTATCCGTTGCAATGAAGGATTCATCTGATTTGGCAAGGGAAGTTGCTGACATCACATTGCTTAGACCTACTTTAGAAGATCTAGTGACTATAAGATTGTTAAGTCAGAATATGTTGGACTTGATTAATAGAAACTACAGATACATCGTTGTTCTTAACACTTTATTCATGTCTTTAGGTATTATGGGTTTCATTACACCGGCTATTACATCCGTATTGCATAATGGTAGTACGATGCTTTTAAGCTATGATAGTTCTTCCAGCAAGAACTATGCCAACATTCCTAAGATTTCTTTAGAGTCTTAAATTTTTCTTTTTTTTCTTTTTTTCAATTATTTATTCTTTTTTTAATTAAATGTTTTTTAATTTTTCAATATTCTTTAATCAACTGTTTTTTAAATATTGCTTTTCTTCAATCTTCGATATATTCCAATTAATTGGTTATATGAATTAAATCATTTATATATGAAAACTTTGTTTTAATAGCTTTAAATATCTTTTTGACTTTAATTTATCAATTAAATTTAAAAATAAATATTTATATAGAAGTAATGATAATATATTTAATTGTAGGTAACTTATATTAATAAATATCCTGCCTACATATTTTTTAAATAAATTTTAGGAGAAAGATACATATGACTGAACAAAATTTCGAATTTGATTCAATGATTAAACAATTAGATAAAATAGACAATAAAGAATCCCTAGAATATATTTACATGGATGATATCCAAAATAATTCCATTAATCTTCAGGAAATATTTGACGATTGTTTCCTAATTACCAGAAACAAAAACAATGAATTGGTAATGATGGATACTATAAGTACAGATGAAAAAACTCTTTTATCATTTATCCCTGAAGTTGATTTAATGATAATAAATAATAAATTGGAGTTACCTTCATCCATTTTAGAAGAGATGATCTCGGAGCATACCATAATTCTGAAAATATTTAATAAAATATTTTATATGGAGGATCATTTGAAAAATGAGATACATATAACTACAGAAAACGATTCATTAAAAATATTGGATAACGGGATATATACAAGAATTACACGGGAGGATTTTCAACGACTTTAAATAAAATATTTATATTTGGATAAATATATTTATGTATAGATTTATATGAATTTAGAATTTGATTATTTAACATCCATATCAATTGGATTATTTATGGCTAGTTTAATCCTATTCGTATGTAGATTAATCAGTTATCCGATAACCGGTACTATAATAGCGGTATTATTGTCCTCATTGATAGCTGCATTCATATACAACCCATCTAAAAAACGTTCTGTAAATCATAAAACATTACGTGCTACAGCGGCAAGTATACTCTTCAGCATATTCTTTGGTGTAATGTTTTTATATTACTACATTCCAAGATTCAATTCGATATTGACTACAGGTGACATGGCAAGTAGTTTTTCCGTGCTGCTATTAACTGCAATAGTACTTTTCGGCGGTTTAATACTTGGAAGTATCGGTGGAAGTATAGGAACTACATTCCGAGATATACTCTCTGTAATCAACAAGGAAAAAACAGATAAATAATCCCCTAATTTCTTTTTTTATATTTTTAACATTGCTATTTCTTTCAACATGTATACTATTTGTCATTGACGATTTTTCATAATTCGTAGTGATATCATTAACCGAACTTATTCTACTATATACCCCATTAAATGCTAAGCGTTTTCACTTTAGGATATAGTTTAATTCTCTATTAAATGCTTATAATCCATTCATGGCCATTAAATGGAATACTCTAAAAATTTTATATAGTACTTTATACATATTATTACTGTATAATAATAGGATTTTTTTTCATGAACATATTCAGCATCAATAAGATAAAGCCGGCCGAGTTAAAAACCATTGGTCATTATACAGGTTATGTTTCGATGGTACTGGGTTTACTCATGATAATCCCTATAACATGTGCATACATATATCATGATGCAGATATATACATGCTATCCTTTACAATATCTGCCATCATTAATATATCAATCGGTTTATTGTTGTATTTTGTTTTCAATACGAAAAGTATTACAAACTTGTCCCTCAAGGGTTCCTTGATTTTTGTGATGAGTATTTGGGGTTTCGCATCGTTATTTGCATCATTACCTTATTTTATATCTGGAGATTTATCATTTATAGATGCATTTTTTGAAGGAATGAGTGGTATTACAACTACCGGTTTTTCAATGTATGATGTATACACATTCCCGTATTCAATATCGATATGGAGATGTCTGATTCAGTGGTTTGGTGGTTTAGGAATAATATTCCTTCTCTTGGTTATCGTACCTTCATCGGTAAGTCTTAAAAGACTATACTTTGCAGAAGGAAAAACGGAACAAATGACGCCGAATATTAAACATACTGCTACGATATTCATCAAAGTATATCTTATCTTAACTGTTTTGGCTGTTAGTTTATATATTTTAGCTGGTCTAGATCCGTTTGATTCCATATGTTACTCATTTGTCGGTATAGCAACCGGCGGTTATTCGATACATCCGGAACATATCAATAACTTCACAAATCCAATAATCCAATTAATAACTATGGTTGTAATGTTAATGGGTGCAACTAACTTCATAGTGCATTACAGGATTATGAAGGGAAACTGGAGAAACCTGCTTAAGGATGTTGAAATAAGGGCAATGTTTACCATCATTACAATAGCGACAATATTGATTTCAATAAGCCTTTATTTTAATGGATTATATGGTCAGAATATAGTATTGATATTCAGGCATTCGCTATTTCAAGTAGTATCAATAGTAACCTCCACGGGATTCATGTCAACCGACTTAAATATCTGGACACCATTTAGCTACTATATACTGGTACTGTTGATGTTTATTGGGGGTTCCGTTTGTTCAACTGCAGGTGGAATAAAAATATACAACATTCTAATCATGTTTAAGGCCATATGGTGGGAAATACAGCAAATGTTCCTGCCGAACAATACTGTCATCAAGAGAAAAATATATCATGACCAGAGAAAACGTGAAATATCAAAAGATACAACAAGAACGATAATGGTATACATTATAGCGTATATGCTTTTGTTTATGATAAGTACGCTAATAGTATTGCTGTTTTGTAAGAACTTGGAGATATCATTTACCGTTGTCGCCGCTTCAATTGGAAATACTGGTGTAGGACCATCATTCATATCGCAATCAATTCCGTTGGTCGTAAAAATAGTGTTGATAATTGATTTCTGGGCTGGAAGGATTGGAGTATGGCCATTGCTCTTATCGATTGTATACTTTGCATATATGCTTCAAAGCAAGGTGGAAAAAAAGGATGAATAATTAAAGTTATTCATCATAACTCGTTTTTTTTTAAAATATTTTATCAATAATGCTTGTAATAGCTAATGTATCGTTGTCACTTTTTCCCAATCTACGCATACTTTTAGCCGCAGCTTCTACTGGCGTATCCTTATTTTCCATCATAAATTGTGTTACATAAGTGATAAACATTCTGAATTCCATTTTATTCTTAAAAGTCTTTCTTAAAATTCTGTCAACTTCCTTTTCATCAGCACCGCTTGCAAGTTCGACTTCATCATTTTTTGATTTGTCATTCAGCACGTCGTTAATCGTATCCAAATCATGATATTTCAACAGTTCGTCCAGAAATGCCTGATTCATACGTTTACGGTTCTTTTGATGTTTTCTTAACTTTTTATCCAATTGTATTCTTTCCAGGAATCCGTCATAGAATACTTCAACTTCGGGTTCCGTTTTAAATAATTTGGGTACAAGTTCAAGCAATTGACTGTCAACATTCAATCCTACAAATTCTTCATCTTCATCCTCTTGTTCCATTCTAATTACTTCATCGGGTTTCATAATCATTCCTCTTCATCATTCATCTTATCTATCAAAATGTCAATTTTATCAGTCAATATGTCAATATCTTTTTCGAGTCGGCTAACTTTATCTGTCAATCCATCTATTCTCTCATTTGTCTCTTTGAACTTAACGTCGAATTCACGACGGGTTTCTTCCTCATTTTTCTCCATATATATTGACGACATGGCTGCAGTAAATACACTTAGAAAAGCACAGCCTATAATTATGGTAATTATGCCAATTACTTTTCCGGTAATGGTGATTGGAGTAATATCACCATAACCAACACTTGTCATGGTCACGACGTTAAACCAGAAACTATTGAATACTGATGTAAATGATGGATCTACCTCTTTTAATATAACTGATGCTAAAATCAAATAACAAATCAACAGTAACGTAATTACCTTTAACAGTCGGTTATGGACAAAATATTTGAATGTTCCCCTATAATTATCCCTAACGCTCCATATCTTAAATATGTTGAATATTTGCAGTATTCTGAAAATTCTGTAAAATGCGAAGAATCTTAAGAATATATAATTATATGGAATCATGGCCAATATATCAAGTATATGATTACGTATAAACTGGGTATTGTCATCATCTGAAATAACGTATTCGTACAATAAATTTAAGAATAATAAAAAGCAAACAAATAAATCAAAGTTGACGAAAAAGGACATGTTATATGTGTTAACCGGGTTAAATGTCATTATGCAAATAAATATAAAGTCGATTAATACGATTACTGATAGGGTAATGTTCTTGAATTCTATTAAAACCAACTTATCGTTTTCAGATAGTTTATCTAGCATAATTATTTCCCCCGTTTTGAATATTATTGATAGGTTATCCTTATTTTTTTAACAAATAAATTCTGATTGTTCTTGTTAATGATATGTGGATAAAGGAAGTCTTTCAATCAATCGATTGGCTTGATGTGTGCTGTCCAATCATTGTACTTTCACATATGCGGTTTTGCTTTTTTCATGCCCTTTTAATCACATTTCTTACAAATTCTTTAACGTCTTCAATATCTTGGCTGTTTGGTCGATTTTTGTTCATTCCCACAAATTCACCGGGACAATGGAATTCATTTTCATCCAGTTCTATGTCATGTACTAGGCACAGGTTAGCTATTTGTTGAGATTGTGATTGCATAGTACCCGATGTTCCGAATGATATGATTTTTTTAACGTTAACTTTTAGCTCATCAAAGAATTTTATCACTGATGGATCTATGCTGGAGCCATATATGCTGGTACCTAGAAATAATATGTCCACGTCTTCATCCGGTTCGACTGTGATGTCATGTGCCTTTACATTCAACACCTCTGATATGGCTTGTGCTAAAGATTTGGTATTGCCCGTCTTTGAATAGTATCGTATAGCATATTTCATTATAGTAGCTCTTTAATTTTTTCCTTTACAATATTCAAGTCTTTTGTCGGCTCAAATCTTTCTACAACTTCACCCTTTCTATTGACCAGGAATTTGGTGAAGTTCCATTTTATGTCGCTGTTGTTTTCATAGTCAGCGTCTATTGAACTTACAACCTCCTTTATTCTAGGCGTCAGTTCATGCTCTTCATCAAATCCTTCAAATGTCTTTTCTTCTTTTAGGTAAGTATATAACGGATCTTCATTTTCACCGTTGACATCTATCTTGTCAAAGATTGGATATTCTACCAGGAATTTTATACGGCATGCCTCTTTAATTTCAGTGGCAGTGCCGGGGGCTTGCTGTCCAAATTGGTTGCATGGAAAGTCCAGAATTACAAATCCTTCATCTTTAAATTCATTGTATATCTCTGCAAGCTGGTTGTACTGTGGAGTAAAACCACATTCGGTTGCTGAATTAACTATCAATAATACTTTATCCTTATAATCGCTTAAAGCTACGGTATTTCCATCGGCATCTTTAACTTTAAAATCATAAACATTCATATTATAACCTCATATTCTATATATTATAGATTGATTTTTAAGATATTAAAGATTTCTTATTATTGGAAGTTGTTGTCACAGAAGGTATGTGAGTGATATGTTGGTGCTTTATCGATAAATTAATCATTAACATCCATGAGAATAAATTAATATGTGTTGCATTTAATGATAGTTAAATAAGAAATTTATATTTTAATTGATGGTTATTCTCATTTAAAATAATTACAATATGAAAACCAATATTTATTATCATTACATGTACATCTACATTCATTAATTATTATATTTAATCATTTATCGTGGTCATGACCTAGAGATTATCTATAGAAAAACAGTGAATACTAATGTATTTTTCATTCAAAATGCTTTTAAACAAAAAAAGTTGGGAGTTTAGAGTAATGTCAACCAGTTTTGGATAACGTCATTGTTTTTATCTACAACGTCACGAACCTTTTCGAAATATTCGCCACTGTTTAGCCATTCATCGTTATCCCTTTTGTCCAGACATCCAAAGTCCTTATCATCAATTTTACGGGCTAAACTCATGTTGTCGAAGTTATTGCTATCCTTTGTATCCTTCACTATATCATCTTCTTTGGGGCTCTCTTGAGCCAATCCAACTACTGCACATAACTCTAAATCATATATCAACGATACTTTGCTAAGTCCCTTCGTTTCTGTGAAATCGTAATCTTCCAGATATGCACCTTTTTCTACCTCTTTTTGTGGCAACATCGGAATCATGAATGCCATTCTGGATATGACAATCCTATCCTCAAAGACTCTTGCCAGTTTATGGTTGATAAGTGATTCGACAACGTATCTCGTGGGTGACTGGATTATTATTGTACTGTCGAAGAGTAATGTGGCTTCATCCAATTCCTCTTCCAATAAACTGTTTCCCCTAAACTCTGGAAGTACATAGATATGCTGCATTACTATGGAGTTTTCGTCTAAACTGCTTGATCTATATGTTGCAAATCCCACCACTTCATTATTATATACTATTTCCTTGAAGAAAAAACAGGTTTCATCATCTGCAATATAATACTCCTCATCATTTATAGCCCTGTATATGTAAATGTAATTATCTTTAATTGTCTTTTTAACAGGCAGGGTATAGATTTTTCCATCTTCATCACTATGATATTTAAACAGTTCGCCTAAACCGTTTGGTCTTTTGACTTTTTTATTTGGGTTAACCATGAACGCTTCTCCTGAATATTTTTTTTTATTTTTTCTCTTGCTATGGGTATGTTTATTCGTTAAATTATTTATTTCTTTTATATTATTTGACTGAAAGATTTTTCGTGATTGAGTGGACTGTTAATAAATGGAATAATAATGGATTTTTCAAGAGTCAACAGATAACTATTGAATTATCTATATTATGCAATTATTCCTCATTGGAATATATTACATTCTTAATCGTATTAACAACATCAGCTTTAGTATCTTCGGTAAATCTATGTTCTTCATCCTGATAGATTATCAGTTTGGAATTGGGATAGGCTTCATCCGCTTTGATTGCATATTCTACCGGTACTCTTGAATCCTTCTGTCCGTGAAATATGTATACTGTCTTATTGAAATCTTTTATGTCGTCATATAAATCGATTTTCTTGGCACTTTCAATGTATTTGGTTCCTAAATGTTCGGGCATTAGATTGAGGACATTCTTTGGTCTTCTTACTTCTTCTGTCATATCGTCGGGTATAACGTATGCCGGTGCAAATAGGAATAATCCTTCTATTTGGCTTTCAACGTCAACGGCTACAAGGCTAGTTACAAGTGCCCCTTGACTATGGCCTGCCAGATAAATTCTTTCATCGTCTATACAGGAAATCCGCTTGAGATAATCAAGTACGTTTATGAGATCCTCTTTTTCGGTGTCTATTGTCATGTCACTTATCTTACCGCTGCTTCTTGAATCATAGCCTCCCCCTCTAAAATCATATATGTATGATATGATATTTTCTTTCTGTAGTTTTTGGGCATAGGATTTCATAATGCTATGGTTCAGGGATAATCCGTGGGACAATATTACAAGAGGATATTTTTTCTTTTCCATATTATCCGGTAGGTATAGCAAGCCGTATATCAAATCATCATTATTTCTTATTTTTAATTCTTCAATCATTTTAATTCACTTAAAGAAAATTATCCTATTGTTTAAGATTTATCTAATCTATATCTAATAATGTTTTTTCTTTCATCAATCACTTAAATCAAATTCCATTTAATTTTTCTATTATCGTTAAATAATAGTTTAAAATTAGCTTCCGATATTTATATACTTTGAAATCATAGTATTAATTGTAAAAAAAATCTAATCGGTAGATATTATGAATTTAAATTTTGATTATACAGAAAAAAGAGTAATATTAAGCGTATTCTTCTGTACGGCTTTTATAATAGCCAATTTGACTACAGTTAAAATAATGGAAATACCATATCTGCATATGGAAGCTCCGGCAGGAGTACTCATATATCCATTGGTATATGTTTTAACAAATGTTATTGCAGAAGTTTACGGAGAGAAAGTAGCACAAAGGACAATTATGTTAGGACTTGTGGCAGATATTTTATTTGTTGCAATGACCGTTTTACAGATATTCTTGCCGTCGCCGTCTTATTATACCGGTGATTCAAGTTTGGCATTCGTCTTTACGCAGACACCAAGAATATTGATATTCGCATATATCAGCTATTTGATCGGTAACCTTACGAATGCAAGGTTAACTACGATTGTCAATAAAACCAAATCATACCTAAGGTTGAAGAATTGGTTGGTTGTGGCGTTCAGTGAACTTGTGGATGATACGATTATGGTTGTAGGATGTTATTTGGGACTTGTACCATGGATTGACATGATTATCATCATATTCAGTACATTTATAATAAGTGTCATTTGGATTAGCGTTGCACAGCCATTTATTGCAAAGCTGGTTGACTGGACTAGTAAAGACGCTCCTATTGCAAATGACGGCGTTACTTTGAGCAAATAGCATAAAAAATTATATTTTTTTTCAAATTAATTTTTTTTTGCAAACATGGACATGTCAAGCGTTGCAGTAGTATACTTGGCTGAATAATCCTAAAAGAAGAGAAAGGGAGTTTACATTATTTGTGTGGTGTTTATGGAATATTTTCTACTTCCGTTGTTTTCTTGAATAATTAATCGATTTTCATTTACCAAATGGGCTAATATATTTTTAATTTGTTTTTTTGTTATTGATACCGGACTGTCATAGTATATTATATTTACTATTTCTTCTTCTTTGATATTCCTGTGGTTTTCCACGTAATTGTATATTATCTCTTCATTAATCATCTAATCACCTTGTTTGAAAAGTATTTTACAATTAATACTAATTAATATATAATTATTATTTAATAAGTATTTATAAGTATTTATTACTTTTTGGTAAAAATAACTTTAAAAATTATTACTTCAACAAAAAAGCTTTTCTGATCATGTTTTTTACTAAAATAATATTTTTATGATAAATATGGACTTGTTGGATGCTAATGATTGATTTGGGTATTATTTTATAATAGAAAAATGGATTATGATTGATGATATTATTAAAATGATTCCTTTGAATATCAGGCTAATCATATATTAAGTTTTTTTTACAAATGTTTTAAAAAATAGTCAATAAAAGGGTTAATCTAGAAATTAAATAATAATATTTAAATCTAGATAAAAGACGTGTTTAGAAATGTTTTAAAGCTAATTCAACATCATCTGGTTGAATGGTTTTACGATCAGCATGTTTTGCTAAATCGATAGCTGCTTCAGCTAATTTGGCTGTGTAAGCTTCTACTGCTTCAACAAATTTTTCTTCAGCATCTTTACTAATTCTTTCTGCACCTGCATTTTTTACAATTCTTGTAATTGGTGCTTTTGGAATTTCTGTCATTTTTTATCAACTCCTAATTATAATTAGTATGCTTCTATTATATAAAGATTAGCTTAATT
>MUZY01000049.1:0-130 GCA_003266065.1 Methanosphaera sp. rholeuAM130 | reverse complement strand
TTATTGATATTTTTTTATATAATATTCTGTACATACTAATAATCGATATTATTATTTTAAGTAAATATTAAATAATAATATATAATGTATATATTCCTATTTAAATATATATATTTTTTGTATATTTTTT
>MUZY01000140.1 GCA_003266065.1 Methanosphaera sp. rholeuAM130 | reverse complement strand
TGGCACATTGAGGATACTGCAATAACGGAAACATACTTCGGACCGCAGTACAATATTCACGGCGGAGGACTTGACCTAATATTCCCACATCATGATGCGGAAATAGCACAGATGGAGGCAGCCAGCGGTAAAGAGCCTCTGGTTGAATACTGGATGCATACCGGATTTTTAAACGTTCGCGGAGAAAAGATGAGCAAATCATTGGGTAATTTCATTACCATTAAGGAATTGTTAAAGGAATACTCTCCGGAAACATACAGATTCTTTGTACTGTCCACCCATTACAGAAGTCCTATAGACTTCAGCGATGAAATACTCAAACAGGCAGAAAACAGTCTTAACAGAATTAAAAATACGGGTAAATTATTGATTGAATATTATGATTCAGATAATGTAGCGGATGCAGATGAAGAATCTGCAATGGACGACTTGAACACATTCAAGGATGAGTTCTTCAGTGCTATGGACAATGATTTCAATACTCCAATAGCATTAAGCAGCTTATTCGACTATACTCACAAGTTAAACAAGTCAATAGCATCAAATGTAATCTCCAAGGAAACGTCACTTGAAATCATAAATACATTTAAAACAGTAGAATCTATCCTTGGAATAGACATTCTAACCGATGATTCCGTGGGTTCTGACTTATCACAGGACATTTTAAATATCCTGACAGATGTAAGAGAAAGCCTTAGGGCAAAAAAGGATTGGGATTTAGCCGATAAAATCCGTGATGAATTATCCAAACTGGACATTTCACTGGAAGATAAATAATCCCCTTTTTCACCTTCTTTTTTCAATTGCTTTTTTTCACACTTCTTTAGTTTTTCAAAATTTAAATAATATTAAGATAAGATATAACTATAGTAATATGTCAGTTTATTCAATATGATATTCTGAAAAATTACATGTCAAGAATTTAATTCACAATATGATTTAACGGATGTGTAACATTGAAATCCAGTAAACAGCAAGAAATGAATGATAATCCAGGGGATGATTTGGCTCATAAAGTTTTAAGCGATATTAAGGCATCATCAGATTTGGGCTTATTGAGATGTGTACAGTGCGGTCTATGTACTTCTATGTGTCCTGCAAGCAAGCATTCCGATTACGATGCAAGGGAAATCATAAAAAGGGTACTTGATAATGATGAATCAATAATAGAAGATGATATAATATGGAACTGTTTCTATTGCTACACTTGTCAAAGCGTTTGTCCCGTTGGAAATAGCGTATGTCAGGTGACTCAAATACTAAGACAGATGGCCATAGATGAAGACGTTGGAAAAACGAAGATCGAATCATTCATGAGCTTCGCTGATAACTACATCAAGGAAGGATTGGGTACAATTCCCAAGGAATACCATGGACAACTGAAAACAGATTACGGAAAACATTGGGAAAATCTCCAGGAAAACTTGGAAGAGGTACGCCAACAGTTGGGATTGGATGATATGCATCTGTTGCCAGAGGCAAAAGAGTCAATCGATAAGACCTTGGATGCAATTGGATTTAAAAAACGGGTAGAGGAAATTAAGGATGTCAGAAACAGGTGATAATATGGCAGATATTGAAAAGTTTATTCCCACACGAGACATTACATTATTCAGAAGTTGTCTTGTATCATCAGAATACCCCGGAGTCGAGTCTTCAACAAAATATGTCTTTGATAAGTTGGGCATAGAATACGTAATAGATAGAAATCAATCCTGCTGTACCGGTTTGGGTCATTACTATGACATATTTGACGAACTGTCAACGGCGGCACTTGCGGCCAGAAACTTCAGTCTGGCCATAAAAAACAATCATAAGCAGTACGTGCCGATGTGTGCCACATGCTATGCAATACTTAAAAGTTGTGCTAAGCTATTGAACGAAAATGATGAGGTCAGGGAAAAAATCAACAAATCCTTCAGGGAAAACGGGCTGGAAAATCTGCAGTACAATAAGGACGATATCAACCCACGGGACGACATAACCCACGTAGTGGATGTATTGTACTATCTGAAGGATGAAATTCCCAAGCATAAGAAGAGGGACTTGTCCGGCATAACAATTGCAACACACCACGGATGCCATTATTGCAAGGTGCATTACAACGATACTCTATGTGGATATAGGAATCCCGAAGTTATTGATAAGATATGCGAGGCTATGGGAGTATCCGCACTAAAATGGTATGATCAAAAGCCACGTCATTGCGGCGGCGGATTCAGGCAAAGATATGCCAACAGGGAGTTATCCTTGGATGCAACCGTGGATAAGTTTGAAAGCCTGCACAGGGAAAATGTTGACGTACTTCTTGTAATGTGTCCGAACTGTCAATTGCAGTTCGATAGATACGAACAGGTATTGGAGGATAAAACCGGCAGCAAACACTATTTTGCCGTCATGAACATTGCACAGCTGTTGGCCTTGTATATGGGAGCCGACGTCTATAACGTTTTGGGAATTCAAACACATACCGTACGCATAGAACCTCTTCTTGATAAGCTAAACATTGAATATGACGCCGAGGGGGACAAGTTACATGACTAGTGATAGGATAGGAGTATTCTTATGTCATTGCGGTGGAAACATCTCCGACAATGTCGATTTGGATTATGTGGAAAGCCAGTTGCTCAAAGGGGATGATGTTTGTGTAGTTAAACATCATGAAAATCTCTGTTCGCTTGAAGGAAAAAACATAATCAAGGATCAGATTCTTCGTGAAAAATTGGATAAGGTAGTAATCGCTGCATGTTCCAAGATTACCCATGGAAACACATTTCAGAATTATATAAAACCGTTGAATCCATATCTGTTTGAAATGCCGAATATTCGCGAACAATGCTCTTGGGTTACAAAAGACAAGGATGAATCAACAACCAAGGCATTGTCCCTGATAAATTCCAGTATTGAATCGGTCAAGCACAACGAGCCGTTAAAGAAGATTCCGACAAAGGTTAAAAACGGCGTATTGGTTATCGGTGCGGGAATTTCAGGAATAACCGTGGCAAATTCACTGGCCAAACAAGGCATGGAAGTCACGTTAATCGAGAAAAGACCTGCTGTTGGGGGGGCAATGATTCAGGTAGGTAAGGTATTTACTCCCGGAAAGTTATCGGAAGACTGTGCGGCATGTTTATTGAACCCCGTAATCAATGACATGGTAAGAAATGAAAAGATAACACTTCTTACAAATACTGTACTTGAAAGTTCCGCCAGACATTCCGGAAACTTCGACGTGATTCTACGCAAAAAGCCCGATTATATCAATCCGGACAAATGTACCAGCTGCGGTAAATGTACTGAAGTCTGTCCAACTTATGCCCCTGATGAATGGAATGAGGGACTTACAGATAGAAAGGCAATATATAAACCGTTTCCGCAGGCAGTGCCCAGTCAATATACATTGGATGATGAGTCATGCATCAGATGCGGCAAATGCATAGAGGTATGTCCAACAAATGCAATCAATTTGGATGCAATCGATGAAATAATATCATTGACCGTGGGATCGGTCGTAGTTGCAACTGGTCATCAGCGATTCGACACCGCAAAACGGCCGGAGTATGGTCATCCATTCTATGAGGACGTGTTGAGTCAGATGCAGCTTGCCAGACTGATGGGAGTAAACGGTCCGACGGGCGGTCATCTGATTGTCCCGTCAACGGGAAAAGTTCCAAGACGTGTCGTGATGATTCAATGTGTAGGCTCAAGGGATCAATTGCCTGATGGACATAAATATTGTTCAAAGATTTGCTGTATGATAGCAACCAAGAACGCCAATTTGATTCATTCACACTACCCGGATACTGAAGTTATCATATGCTATACCGACATCAGAACTCCAGGCGAATATGAAAAGTATTACAAGTACGTTCAGGAAAACGGAGTCAAATACATCAGGGGCAGACCCGGCGAGGTAGCCAAGGTGGATGATCACCTGGTTGTCCGCGTTGAGGATACCCTCACGAAGACCAAAAAGGAAATACACACAGATTTGGTTGTGTTGTCCGCGGCACTGGAGTCATCCGAGGGTACCATTGAAGCTGCCAAGGTACTCGGCATTCCACTTACCGAGGACAAGTTCATCAAGGAAAAGCATCCCAAGATGCAGCCCGTATCAACGGATATTGAAGGAATATTTGTATGCGGAACAGCTCAGGGACCAAAGGATATCACTGAAAGCATCATTCAGGCAAATACCGCTTCAACAAAAATATCCGAGTTGGTCAATGGTGGACTGGAAGTGGAGCCATTTATCGCATCGGTAAACGTTAAGAAATGTATCCTATGCGGAAACTGTATTGACAGCTGCAGGTATCAGGCTCTCAGTATGCACAATCAGTCGATACGCGTTGGCCCGATAGCATGTACAGGCTGTGGCGACTGTATAGTAACATGTCCTCAGGAAGCCATAAGCATATTGGGTCAAAGCGATGAGAAATTAAGGTCAAGCATCAGGGGAATGTTAAAAAATAAGGCTGAGGGAGAACAGATTATAATAGCATTCCTGGATGATATAGGTAACGTATCTGCAAACAATATGGGAATAAATCGTGTGGATTGTCCGTCAAGCGTTAGAATTATTAACGTACCATTCATCAACAGGATAAAGTATTGTCATGTCAAATATGCATTGACCCATGGAGCCGACGGCGTATTTTTAGGAGAATACCCGGACAATGCAAGACATAAACAAATCAGGGAAAACGTGCTTGTAATGAAGAAGCATTTGGAGGAAGACGGCATCAACCCGGATAGACTGTTGATTCACGGAGTATTTATCCCATATTTCAGAGGTTTGGCAAATCAATTCAAGGAATTTGATGACAAGTTAAGGCTATTGAATGAAGCCGATTAAGTTAGGGTAATTCTCATGATTAACGAAAAACAGTTCGAAGACTTGGTTGTTAATGTATTGGGATGTGACATTGATGAAAACTTAAATCAGAGGGATGCCATTCTTTCAGGTGCTGGCGAGAGTCAGTATATAGTTGCCGGACCCGGAAGTGGAAAGACAACGGTTATAGTCCTGAAAGTTTTAAAGTATATCTTTGTGGATGGAATAGAACCTTCAAAAATAGTGGTAACTACATTTACCAATAAGGCCGCTAACGAATTGAAAACCAGGTGCGTCAATTGGGCAAAGTCCATTATCGATTATTCCGATTTGAGTTGTGAATTAAATCTCAATGAACTTATAATAGGAACTTTGGATAGTATTGCAGAGGAATACGTATCAAGGTATATTGATGTTGAGGTAATTGATAAATTCACCTCCAGTGCCATAATGATGAAGACATTACTAAGCGGTGAACGCAACAAGGATAAGAAATTGAAGCAGTTCTTTAAGGGTATGAAAAATAATGTGGGCGGCATTTCCACATCCGAATTAAATATTCAAATACAGAATCTTAAGGAAAGACTGATGTATGACATGATTGACCTTAACGAATTCAAAAAGAATGTGGGTAAGGAAGCAATAGTCTATGAAATTATCACGGATTATTATGCACAGTTATCCGACAGGAACATGCTTGATTATTCATTATTGGAGAAAAAATTCTATGATTTGTTGGATGAGGATAGGATTGAAGCATTGAAGAATATTTCAGTCATATTAATTGATGAATATCAGGATACCAATTATCTGCAGGAACAGATTTATTTCAAACTGGCGGGCTATGCTGCCGGAAATGATGGCAATATCAGTGTAGTCGGCGATGATGATCAGGCGTTATATAGATTTCGCGGTGCAAATATAAAACTGTTCACATCCTTTGCAGATAGAATCAACAAGTCATTAAGCATCATGCCGACAACCATATTTCTACAGACAAATTATAGGTCCACATCCAATATAATTGATTTTGTCAACGGGTACATATCATTGGATGGCATCTACCAAAAATCACGTACCGCAAACAAGCCTCCGATAAGGGCCAATGTTGAAGCATCGGATTCATTACCCATTTTTTCCATGTTCAGAGGAAATGTTGAAGAGCTCTCATCGGACTTATCAAACTTAATATATGAACTAAAAAGTGATAAAAGGGTTGAAGTGGAACGCTTTGATAGGAAGTATGATATCGATATGGGTCATAATCCATCATTGGCACTGCTGACTAATTCGCCCAAGGAAATCAGTTCATTCAACAAAAAGAGATTACCCTATTATATACGCGAAAGCCTTCAGTATAAGGATGACGAGCTGGTGGTATTCAATCCAAGGGGTCAAAACATTGAATCAACGGATATAGTCTCAGTATTATGTGGACTTATACTCATCAGCATTGATTATGACTCTAAAATTCAGGAATCATTGGATAACATTCCCCTTCATACAAAGAAAATATTANNTTATTAAGTTTTATAAGTGATAATATAACCGTTTTATTGGATGAATCCAATGAAAATATAATTTATCATGACATAATCAGGGATACAATCATACAAACGAATAATGCCATAAATACTGATGGATATTTGACCGCTAATCAAATATTCTGGCATATACTGATTCCTATTGCTACGGGGGCAATTGAGGTTGACGATGATTTGTTTGACTTTAGCCTCGAGGATAATGTTAATATAATGTCCATTCATCAATCCAAGGGACTTGAATTTGACGTGGTTATAGTTGATGTGGGGTCTGACATATTCAACAACCAATCAAATTCCGCATTCAAAAGATTTCCAAACAACGGTGGAATATCATATAATCTGGAGAAGTATATCCATTCCATGATGGACGAATCATACGCAAATGACATGACCGGAAGGGACGAGGCGTTCAATGATTTGATAAGAAGGTACTTTGTCGCTTATACCCGTGCTAAGAAATTGCTGATTCTGGTGGGATTGACCAGCATGAAGGACGGTTACAGGGGTGATTTCCAGAATGATATCAAAATCCAGAACGTGGCTACCGGGTGGTCCCGTGATGGAATATGGCATTGGGAAGGCTTGGAGAATCTGATACAGTTGTAAGGTATGTTCAAAATTTGTATCCAAAAAAAGATTGTTTAAAACGTTTGATAATTAGTATAATGTAAGATATCCATAAAAATATTTTTGTAATGAATGTTAAAAGAAGTATGTTTTATATTTTTGTAATGAATGTTAAAAGAAGTATGTTTTAATTAAAAAAAGGGTTAAGAAGTTTTTTAGAGTTTATCCTCTGTATCTTTTTTCTCTTACTCCTCTTCCTTTTTTATTTCCTTGTTTTTTGTATCCAGATTNNGATTTAGGTCTGGTTCTTCTGTTTGTTCCTTTGACTTTTGCCATGTATTTTCCCTCCTGTACTATTGTATCTAAGTTTTTTTTAGTTATCATCTACTAAAAAATTATAAAATCCTGAACTTAATTAATTAAGCTATCCATGAAATATTATATATAAATATATCTAAAAACACTAATATATATTTTTTTATCATATCCCTTTTTTGTCGTTTTTCCCAAACATCACTGAAAAAATTTTTTCAATATGCCATTTATTTAATAATATGCATATAATCAAGATAAGTTTTTTTAAATTATGTTAAAAAAGATAATAATAGATAAAAAAAATTTAAGTGTATATTATGTCTAATGAAAAATCAAATAAGATAATATGTCTAGTTGACGGGGAACATTATTTTCCGGTTACTAAGTCTGCTATCGATAAAGTCGAAAGCAAAGGATATGACGTAAGATTGCTTCTATTTATAGGCGGAACCGAGAAGTTAAGAAATACAAACCTCGATGAAATAGAAGAATTCTTCAATAAAAAGGTAATATTTGGGGAAGACCATTCAAAAATACCATATGACCTGATAGAAAAATCCATCAATGAATATGATGTGGATATGGTAATGGATTTATCCGACGAGCCGGTGGTAAATTACAAAAAAAGATTCAAAATCGCAACCGTTGTTTTAGGTCAGGGCATTGATTACCGCGGACCGGACTTTGAGTTTAAGGCGTTGAAGGAGTATGACGTGCTTGAAAATCCGTCCTATAAGATATTGGGTACGGGTAAAAGAATCGGAAAAACTGCGGTGTCCGCCTATACTGCCAGGTTGATTAACAAGGAGGATAAATACGATCCGTGTATCGTAGCCATGGGCAGGGGCGGACCGGAAACTCCTGAGGTTGTCCGTGGTGATAAGATAAAATTGACTCCCCAGTATCTGATGGAACAGTCCAATCTCGGAAAACACGCAGCATCCGATCATTGGGAGGATGCACTTCTTAGCAGGGTTTTAACAGTCGGCTGCAGAAGATGTGCAGGTGGAATGGCCGGTCAGGTATACATAACAAATATGGTTGACGGAGCAAAGAAAACCAATGAACTGGATACCAATCTGATTGCCATAGAGGGCAGCGGCTCAGCCATACCTCCAATAAAGACGAATAAACAGATAGTATTGGTTGGTGCCAATCAGCCTATTGAAACGTTGACTGAATATTTCGGTCCGTTCAGAATTAAATTGGCGGATTTGGTCATCATTACAATGTGTGATGAAGAGATATGTCCTAAAGAAAAGCTTGACATGCTAATCGATCAGATACATGAGATAAATCCTGATGCTCAGATAATTCCAACAATTTTCCGTCCTTATCCTGTCGAGTCAATTGAAAATAAACGGGTATTGTTTGCAACTACAGCCCCTGAGAATGTGCAGCATCTGCTTAAGGATTACCTTGAGGATAACTTCAAGTGTACCGTCGTTGATATCTCATCCCATTTATCCAACAGGCCACTGTTGCAGGAGGATATCGAGAAAAATATTGATAATGTGGATGTAATGCTGACCGAAATCAAGGCGGCCGCAATTGACGTGGCAACCAAAGATGCACTGGATAAAAATCTGGAAGTGGTTTACTGCGATAACATTCCTATAGCCATCAATGATGAGTATGACTTGGATAAGGCTATAATGGACTTGGTTCATGAGGCAGTTAACGATTTCAACTCCTAACTATTCTTTTTTCATTATTTCTTCGATATAAAAAATATCAAATTATTATTAACCACAAAGTATTTATATAACTTCTAGCACCCCTATAAACCATAAGTATATAATATACTATGCATATATAATTATATAGTTGGAAAAAATAATATTAAAAAAGTATTATTATTATTAAACTTTTATTAATTATCACTTTATATCAGTCTATGAAACACGGTTTTAGATTATTATTCTTTAATATTAAATCAAATCAGTCTAAAAAAAGAAAAAATCAAAATAATCTAAGAATTGGAGGATAATTAATATGGTACAAAATAACCAACAACCATTAGTAATTCTTGCTGACGGAACAACAAGAACAGTCGGTTCCCAGGCAACAAGAAATAACATAATGGCAGCTAAAATATTATCCAACATATTAAAAACAACATTAGGTCCACGTGGAATGGATAAAATGTTGATAAATTCTATTGGTGATGTTAAAATAACCAACGACGGTTATACTGTCTTAAAAGAAACTGAACCTGAACATCCAGGAGCTAAAATGATAGTTGATTTAGCAAAAGTTCAGGAAGAAGAAAATGTGGACGGTACAACAACAGCAGTAGTATTGGTTGGAGAATTATTAAAACAAGCTGAAAACTTATTTGATCAGGGTATTGCACCTATCCTAATAGCAAGAGGTTTTGAAGAAGCAAAAAATAAAACTCTTGAAGTGATAGATGATATTGCAATCACCGCTGATAGAGAAGAATTAATTGACATTGCTGAAACATCAATGTCCGGAAAAGGATCATTCGGTAATATCCGTTCAATGGCAACCAAAATAGTAGATGCATTACTTGACATCGAAGAAAATGGTGAAATTGACACCGATATGATAAAAATCAGAAAAATCCACGGTGAAGCAACCGAAGATACCGAGATTACTCAGGGAGTAACGGTAGATAAAAATGTTGTAGAATCTGAAATGCCTCGTGATGTAAAGAATGCTAAAATAGCATTATTGCAGTATCCAATCGATGCAAGAGAATTACAGAATGAAGCAAAAATCAAATTGACAACTCCCGGAGAATATCAGGCTTATCTTGACAAGGAAGCTCAAATGTTAATAGATGAGGTTCAAACTCTCGTTGATGCTGGAGCCAACGTATTGTTCAACAATAAGAAAATTAGTGATCTAGGTCAACATTACCTGACAAAAGCAGGTATATTAACTGCAAAACGAGTTAAAGCTGGGGATCTGGAAAGATTATCAAAGGCAACCGGTGCAAATATAGTCAACAATATACGTGAATTAACCAGCGACGACTTAGGTGAAGCAGGTCACGTATATGAACGTGAAGTTTATGAAGACAGGGAATACATCTTCGTAGAGGAATGTAAAAATCCTGGAGTATTAAACATCATCGTAAGAGGAAGTACCAAACACATTACTGACGAATTGGAACAGGCAGTAAATGATGCTATAGGGGCAGTCATTGCTACCAGAAAAGATTCCAAAGCAATTCCTGGTGGAGGAGCATCTGATATAGCAGCTTCAAGGGCTTTAAAATCATATGCAAATACATTTACGGATAAAAGACAATTGGCAATTCTCGCATATGCAAAGGCATTGGAAGAATTACCGGTTGCATTAGCTAAAAATGCAGGATTAGATACCCTTGATGTATTAACTGATTTATTGGCAGAACAACAAGATTCAACAAATATGGGTATTAATGTACTTACAGGAGAAGTTTCTGATATGGTCGAGGAAAAAATCCTCGATTCAGCGGCCAACAAAGCATTAATTATAGATTCCGCTACAGAAATTGCTCTTGAAATACTACGTATTGATGAAGTTCTCGCTTCCAAACCGGTAACTCCTGTCGGTGGAGATATGCCTGGAACCCCAAATCCTTACTTGTAAATAAGATAATTTCATTTTATCTTATTTTTTAAATCTTCTCTGAAAAAACTATTTTTAACATATTTCTTTAGAATCATTTCGTTAATTTAAGCAAAATTTATTATTAAAAAACAAGAAATATCTTATTATACTATATTATCATATCTGAGGGATTAATTTGCTAGAGATAAAAACTTTAAGGAAAGAGGAATTTTCAAAATATACCAAAAGAATAGAAATGAATTCAAGCGATGTATTGGAGCCGGTTCAGGATATCATCAACAATGTAAGACTAAATAAGGACAAGGCATTACATGAGTATACCTTGAAATTTGACAAAGCGGACATTAATGAATTTAAAGTTTCACAGGAAGAGATAGAAAACAGCATCAACAATATCGATTCCAAATTAAAACAGGCCTTAACGGATGCTTCAGAGAACATAGAAAAATTTCACAGGGCTCAAATTCCATCCGACTGGACAATGACAGTTAAGGATGGAGTTAAGGCAGGTCAAATCATACGTCCACTTGAAAAGGTAGGCTGCTATATTCCCGGTGGTCGTGCCGCCTATCCATCATCCATTCTAATGACGGTAATACCGGCAAAAATTGCAGGTGTTAAGAGGATTATCTGCTGTACTCCTCCCGACAAGGAGGGCAATATCCGTGATGAAATACTGGCCGCCGCATACATTGCAGGGGCAACGGACATCTACAAAGTCGGAGGGGCACAGGCTATAGCTGCCATGGCATATTCTACAGAATCAATACCATCGGTTGATAAGATAGTCGGTCCCGGAAACATATTTGTCGCCACGGCCAAAAAATTGGTCTACGGTGATGTGGATATTGAATTTCCGGCAGGTCCTTCAGAAATGCTGGCACTAATCGATGAAAGTGCAAATCCCAAATATATCGCTACCGAAATTTTATCGCAGGCAGAACATGATCCTAATGCGGCCACAATTCTTGTATCCACATCCAGGGAAATTGCCGAGGAATGCGTAAACTATGTTTTAGAATACCTTGAAACTCAGCAAAGAAGAGAGATTATCGAGGAATCCTTAAGCAAATATTGCCATATACTTGTAGCGGATAATATTGATGAAGCTATCGAATTTACAAATGAATATGCACCGGAACACCTTGTAATCGTCACCGAGGACTGCTACAAAACCCTCGAATCAATCAACAATGCCGGTTCAATATTCTTGGGTAACCTCACGCCAGTNNGAATGTATTCCGGTCTGTCTGCAGAATCATTCATCAAAAAGCCGACAATACAGGAATTGACGCCGGAAGGTTTAATGAACATAAAAGACATGGTAATCAACTTAGCAAATGCCGAAGGATTACATGCTCATGCATTTTCAATCAAAAAAAGATTGGAGGACATATAACAATATACTGTTGAATTAACCCTCTAAAATTCCTTTTTTTATTATTATTATTTTAATCAAATATAATAATCAGAAGAAACATAAATATACATTAATATATTATTAATTTATTTTAATCATTCAATTTATAAAAAAACATAGGTGAAAACTTGACAGACATATTCGAAAAATCAAAAAGAACACATTACTCAAATGAAATTGGCCCAGAACTCGCAGGCGAGACAGTAAAAATAACCGGATGGGTACATGAAATCCGTGACCTCGGTGGAATAGTATTCGTATTGATACGAGACAAAAATGGGATTACCCAATTAACCGCACCAAGCAAAAAGCTGTCCGAAGAAATGATGGCCGATGTACGTGCAGCGAGAAAGGAAACAATAATTACAGTAACAGGTACAGTACAGGAATCAGCAAAAGCACCAAACGGCGTTGAAATCATACCATCAAACATTGACGTGATAAACGTATCCAAATTACCGTTACCATTGGATCCAACAGAAAAAGTGGATGCGGAAATGGATACCAGACTGGATGCCCGTTTTATGGACATAAGAAAACACGACGTAAGTGCAATATTCAAAATCAAAAACGAAATACTGCACACGGCACGAAATTACTTCTATGACCATGATTTCACAGAGATAAACACTCCTAAATTGGTAGCATCAGCTACTGAAGGTGGAACGGAATTATTCCCAATAACCTACTTTGAAAAGGAAGCATTCCTAGGCCAAAGCCCACAGTTATACAAGCAGATGATGATGGCAACAGGCCTTGACAACGTATTTGAAATCGGCCAGATATTCAGGGCAGAAGAACACGACACATTAAGACACTTAAACGAAGCATTATCTATGGATGCAGAAATGTCATTCAGAAGTCATGAAGATGTTATGGACTTGCTTGAAGACCTAATCAAGAACATACTATCCAACGTTGAGTCAAATTGTCAAAGTGAACTCGAAGATCTTGGCCACGAACTGGACATTCCTAAGGAAGCATTCCCTAAAGTCACATATGATGAGGTAGTCGATATCGTAAACAGCCAGGACGTGGAAATGGAATACGGTGAAGACTTAAACAGGGCAGCTGAAAAGGTACTGGGAGACACTATGGGAAGTTACTACTTCATCACCGAATGGCCTAGTGCAATAAAGCCATTCTATGTAATGCCGTTATGTGATGACCCTGAAAAGAGTACAGCATTTGACCTTATGTATCGTGACCTTGAATTGTCCAGCGGATCACAGCGTATCCACTGTTATGATTTACTCCTGGATCAATTCGAGAAAAAGGATTTGAATCCGGATTCCTTCAC
>MUZY01000148.1 GCA_003266065.1 Methanosphaera sp. rholeuAM130 | reverse complement strand
AATAATAATTTTCAGTAATGGTGGTTATGTAATCCCAATCAAAATTCTTGGCATATTGCCTGCAACTGTTTCTCATGTCCCTGTTTAATCCTTCTTCAATGTAATAATTGATGATTTTTGCCAGGTTGTCAGCGTTATTGTTGATTACGCATCCATTGTCTGAGGTAATCAGGTCTTTTGCGGCGTTCATAGGGTTGTTCATTGTTATGACCGGAAGACCGCATGCGTTTGCTTCAATAAGAACTATTCCAAATCCTTCCCTTTCCGATGGAAGTACGAATACTGATGAACTTTTCATTAATCTATATAAGTCCTCCTGATTGTCAAGAAAATCCATAAACGTAATGTTTTTATCCAACTGATGGCTGTTTACCAATTGTTCCAGTTTAATGCGTGATGGACCTTCGCCGACGATGAAGCATCTGGCGTAGGGATGTGTTTCGGTGACTTTGCTCATGGCCTTAATGAGCAAGTCAACATGCTTTTCGGGTATCAGACGGCCTGCATACAGTACGTCGCTGAAGTTGTCGCTGGGATCAAGGTACGTTATTTCACTAATGTTTACACCATTGGCTATAATCTTAACGTTATCGGGTACGCGATTTGTGATTAGATTATCCCGTGTTAGCTTGGATACGCAGATGAAGTTATCCGTCAATCGGAACATTCCCTTTTCAATCATTTTGCCGAAGAATCCCTTCCTGCCCATGTACTCATACCAGTAGTCGTTCCAAACCTCATGCAGCGTAATTACCAGCTTGGCCTTTGTACGCATGGTCTTTATCTTGCTGGAGTAACAGGAAAAGTAAGGGAAGTTCTGACAGTCAACAATGTCAAAATCATTAAAGTCGACCTTTGACAATAGTTTTCTGGAAAAATAAAGTGCTTCCTTGATGGAGCGGGTACTGTCATCGTTATATAAATCCTTGGCTTCGCCAACGCTATGATAGGTGATGCCGTTATATTCAATCACTTCCTGATTCCTGTATTCATCACTTTGCATCCAGTAGCCCAGCGAATAGACGTGTACGTCATGACCCCTCTTTGCAAGCCTGGTGCCTATCTCATATATCCGACGTTGTGCACCTCCCGTAACCCATGGAAATGCCGTGTCATATACAAATGCTATCTTCATATTGGTTCTCCATGAATAGACTTTAGTTATTTTTCATAAACTTTCTTGTCAACATATATTTCACGTGTCTCCATCCGTCGCCGAATGAGCTTAGCTTAGCTTCGCCCCCGCCTCTTTTTCTATAGTGGATGGGAACCTCCCTTATCTTCAGGTTCTTTTCTGATGCTTCAATGACCATCTCGATTGCAAATTCCATTCCGGGTGCAGTCAATTCAAGTTTGTCTATGGCCTCTCTTGTAAATGCTCTCATACCGCAGTGTGTATCCGAGTAGTGTGAACCAAAGAATATGTTCAGCATCTTTGTAAGCATCGGGTTTCCGATATATTGATGAAGTGCCGGCATGGCACCCTCTTCTATGCTTCCGTCAAATCGTGAACCTATAACGAAATCGCAGTCTTCATTAACAATCAGGTTGACGAAGTCCATTGACTGCTCCAGTGGATATGTTCCGTCGGCGTCGCCCATTATGATTATGTCACCGGTAGCTTCCTTAAAGCCGCGTATATATGCATTGCCGTATCCCCTATTTTTTTCAAGAAATACTGTTGCACCGGCATCACTGGCCTCCTGTGCAGTATTATCAGTAGAGTCATTGTTTACAACTATTATCTCATAATCATAGCCGGCCTCCTTGAATTCATCCACAGGTATGCTTTCAATGGTTTTACCCACAATTCCTTCCTCGTTCAATGCCGGTATTACAACTGATATCTTCATATTAGACATTCCTTTTTAAAAAATTTTTCAATACTACTTATATTTATGTATTTTTTACTATTTACTTTTTAATGGATTATTCTAATGTTGCCAACTGCACATCTTTTTTTAAATCGTTAACGATACTGGGATAATAATGCATTTATCGTGATTTATGAGGGTTTTCCAATGCTTTTTTTATCTAAAAGTTTTGATTGAATGATGACGGATAAAAAAAATACTGTCAATTCAGAGAATTTTTGATTACAATCCATTAATTATATTCTTGATTTTTAATGCGGAGTTTTTCCATGAATACCTGTTTTCAACCAGTACTCTTGCATTTCTGGCTAAAAAGTTTCTGTACTCTTCATCCTCGCATAGCTTGACGACGGCATCTTTAAAGTCAACTGCAGTATCGGCACATAAATACTCGACTTCATCGATGGCATCTATCCCGCTTATGCCGCAGCTTGTTGACACGACGGCCAACTGCATGCTCATGGCTTCCAATATCTTGTTTTTGATGCCGGTACCCGATACCATCGGAGTGATGAATATGGTATTTTTTGTCAAATATTCCCTTACGTCATCGACCGAACCGGTTACAACGATATTGTCGCTGTTCAATCTGCTAATCTGTTGCGTCGGATTTCTGCCGACGATATAAAATGGTATTTCAACGTCTTCGAGTACTGCGGGGTATATCTTTTCTGTGAAGTACTTGACCGCATCGTTATTTGGCGGAGTGCTCATATCGCCCAGAAATACCAGTCTTGGATTATCGTCAGTGCTCAGGTTGGTGAAGTATTCGGTATCCACGCCGTTGGATACGACCTCTATTGGAACTTCCAGTTTCTTTTCCAGCAACTTCTTATCCTTTTTATTTACGACAATGCAGGTATCGAATTTGTCATAGCATTTTTCATAGCTGTTGATTTTGGCGTAATTCATGTACCAGAAGATTTTGGATGTCACCTGCTTCGACTTTTTATACATGTTGTAGTTATAGTCGCCTACGGCATCAAAGGCGTAGACGATCTTCTTTTTTTCAACATTTTTAACATAAAATGCCATGGGCATGTCCGTTATTATAATGTCGTAGGATTCAACATTGTCCAGTATCAGCCTGTTCATGTCCTTGTTGTAGTAGTAGTTCAAGAAGCTTCTGGTCTTAAGGTTATCGGTACAAATCATGTTTTTCAAGGTGTAAGTCAGTTGATTCCATGTTGACAGGTATTCTTTAATGTCGATGCTTTTATGGTCGTTCAAACACTCCTTCAATGGCTCGATATCGTATTTGTGTGAGTCGAATGATATCAAATCAATCGTGTAGTTGTCCGATAATTCCCTTATCATGTGGTATATGGGTATCGTGGCACCGACGCTCATTGATGGAATGTCATGACAGAGTACTAGTAGTTTCATTCTTTTGCCTCGGTTATGGCTTTTTTATATATTTCAAGTATCTTATCGCAGACGCGACTCCAGCTTAGGTTATCGTCGATGTATGATTTGGCAGTTTCTACCTTTTTGTTTGCCAGTTTCTCATCTTCTGTTAATGTTATTATCGCATCGCAGATTTCCTTGATGTTGCCGTATTCTACAATTATTCCACCGTCAATTTCTTCAATCAACTCGCCGGATTCCTTTGTCACTACAACCGGTGTATCGGATAGTATTGATTCGAATACCGTTATTGACACTCCACCCATGTACTTTACTGGGCTGATGAATACGCTGGCGTCATGATAGGCCATGGGCTTATCTTTCTGGTCTATAAATCCCGTGAATATCACCCTGTCAGATATGTCATAATTGCGGATGATGTCATCCAGTTCTTTCTTATAGTCGGTTATTTTGCCGATTATCACTAGTTTGTAGCCGTCGTATTTGTCGGGCAATTGTGCGAATGATTCGATTACATGGTTGATGCCCTTCAACTTGTCAATCCTGCCCAGGTATAGGAAGTATGGGGAGTTTATATTATATTTTTCCTGAAAACTTCCCTTTTCGGGCATTTCTTTGAATTCTTCCAGGTTCATGCCGTTATAGACTACTTCAACCCATTTAGCGTTCATTTGTTTATCATAGTATGCCTCTTCCTTTGACACGGCTATTGTGCAGGCGGCATTTTTCATTATCCTATTGCCATATGCAAGATCATATGCCTCTTTGATAAGTCGTTTATCGATGTGCTTTGGAGTAGATGCATGCGGCTGGAGTACATATGGAATATTGTACTTTTCGGCGTATTTTATCACTATATTGTTCTGGTATGACCTTAGCTCATGAAGGTGTATGATGTCATATTCGGCTACGTGTTTATCCAGCCAGTCCTTCATCTTCGGAGAATAGATGAATAATGCCAGGTTGAACTTGTACTCTATGGGTATCATGTTCAGATTTGATATCGTATCGGTATCCTCCGGGTTATAGTCGAAGGTTGTGGTCAATATGCTGACTTTGTGACCTAATCCGGTAAGTTCCTTTGATAGGTTGTAGCATACGTTCACGTCACCTCCACGGGTAAAGGCGAAGTATGGAATTACCTGCAGTATCTTCATAATAAATCACTTGAAAAAAATTAATTGAAAAGGGGGGTTAGATGTCTTTGAGCAGCATATCCAGTATCAAGTCTTCCAGTATCCTTTCGAATTTGATTGTCAGCTTTCGCCAGTCATTATCTTTCACGAAGTTATATCCTGCCCATCCAACCTTGTTTAAACTTTGATTATCATTAAGCATTGTCTTAACGACTTTAATTACTTCTTCCGGTCTGTCAATATAGATTAATCCATTGTTTTGGCCAAATTCACTTACAAGACCTGGAAGTCTTGTAGCGATAACAGGCTTTTTCATGGCCATATATTCATATATTTTGATTGGAACGATGTTTTGCATTATGATTTCATCCTTATATGCCGGTAGGATACATATGTTGCTTGCACCTATCAAGTCAGGCATCAGGGTATATTTTTGTCTTCCGGTGAGAATCAACTGTTTTTCAAGGGAGTATTCCTCACGAATTGCCTTTAATTCTTCGTATGCGTCTCCATCCCCTGTTATAAGTAGTTTGATGTGNNGAGAATTCATATAAGAATCCCATGAAAAACAGCACGGTATCTCTTGGATCTATGTGATAGTAGCTGCGTATCTTAAATCCGTTGTTCTTTTCGTAATTGAATTGTTTCAGGTTTATTCCGGCACCGATGATGCTCATCTTATGTGGATTTGCACCCAGTTCCACGGCTATTTCATGCAGCTTTCTGTTGATGGTCAGTACATATGATGACTTTTTGATGGTGTTTTTTGTTATCTGCTTTCCAAGGCTTCTGAATGCAGGTTCAGGAATCAGTTCATATAATACGTCTATGAAGTAGTATACGAATGGAATGTTATGTTTTTTTGCCAGTTTGGAAGCGATATTTGCATTGAGTATTCCAAATCCCAGTATTATGTCCGGTTGGAATTGTTCTATTTCCCTTATTATTTCTTTTCTATGGTAATGCACTACTGACACGTAGTTGAGTACCGGTAATCTGATGAGGGCGGGTCTTATTACGGTGATATTCTCTGTATTGTATACCTTTTTATACTCTTTAAATACTTTTCTCGGTGATTTGAATCTGTATTCGCTACTTTCATGTTGATTCCAGTCTATTTCATAATCAATCACATGAATTTTGTGTCCTCTCATACCGAGCAATTCCATTAAATGGTGTTGTTGATGAGGATTTCTTTTTATCCAATCCGATTCCTGCACAAGTAGTATTCTCATATTATCACCATTAATGTCATATTGTTTTTTTTATTTTTTTTTATTTAAAGAATATTTTCGGTTAATTTGATTAAAATTCTGCACTTTTCTGTATGTTGTCCCAGTTGTCCACAAACCAGTCGTGGGTGTTTTCCAATCCTTCCTCAAAGTCATGCTGCGGTTTGTACTTCAGTATTTTCTTGGCCTTTTCAATCGAGGACAATAACTTGTTCTTGGCATCCCAGTCTCTTCTTTGTTTATATTCGATACCAGCATCGTTGCCGCATAATTCGTTTACTTTATTGGCCATATCTATAACTCTGTGGTCTTTACCTGAACCCAGATTGATTGATTCTCCGATAGCACCTTCAACAACTCCAAGTCTCGTAAGTCCCTGCAGTATGTCATCGATATATGTCCAGTCACGTGTTTCGGTTCCATCTCCCGTTATCGGAAGGGCTTGATTGTTCATGGCCCAATACATGAAGTTCGGTATCACGTTTCTGTATTTGCCCGGTACTTCTCCGGGTCCGAATACGTTGAAGAATCTTGCATTGCTAATCGGTAAATCATAGAGGTTATGATAGTAGTTGGTGTACAATTCACCCAATAATTTGGTTACCTGGTATGGGGTATGTAAGCTGATGCTGATGTCATGTTCTTCAAAAGGCATTTTTGAATCCAATCCATAGACTCCACATCCGCTGCTTGAATATACAAATCTTTTAACGCCCGTAAGCTGTGCATATTCCAATACTTTTAAGATTCCCAGACCGTTTACTTTCAAGTCCTTTTCAGGCTTGTCGACAGAATTTTGATTGGCGAAATGGGCGGCTAAGTGGAATATGTAATCAGGTTTACTCTTGAATACCCATTTAAGAACCTGGTCATCACAGATATCTCCCTTAATGAATTCAACACAATCCAATTTAGGAATATTCCATGTATATGATGATGAGAGGTTATCAAGAACAATAATTTTCTTGGGATTATATTCGGCTAATTTTTTGGTTAAATTACTTCCAACACAGCCGGCTCCCCCAGTAACTAATATTGTTTCTCCTTCATATGCACTATTTATGTCCATTTTATTAATCTCCTTATTCCCCGATATTTTTTTAAATATATATAATATTTATATTTCTTTTTTGTCTTATTTAAATTTTATAATTTTAGAGTATATCCTTTTAAAGTATCTATAATCATGTTAACCAGTAATCTAAGTAAAGGGCGGAACATCCTTTAAATTGAAAATGAATAATGGCGGATATGTAAAATCGTAATTGATCATTTGGATAATTGATAAGGGTTGTTAACAATTTAAACGTAATTTACCGGAAAAATAAAAAAAGAGGGATTTTTATGCTCCATTGGAGGATGTAATCATGGATAATCTTTGTTATTGATTATATTTGACTAATATTTGAAGTTATCATTGATTTCTTTTAGTTTCAGTCTTTCCTTTTCAAAGTCTTCCTTCAATTCCATCATGCTGGAATATTGGCTTTTAACAAAGCTGGTTGTATTATGGTCCAATGCAATATGGGGAATGTGCATGTATTCAGGTCCATAGATTAACGGAAGGTAGTTTTCAATGTTATTTGGACATTTGAATTCGTGGCCTTCAAATTCAATGGTGTCTAACGGATATACATACTCGAATGGATATATCCTATTGCATATGTTGTTGTGAAGTCCATCGATGGCATCGGATATCTGTTTTGTCCTGTTTTTGGTGAATTTCATCTTCTTGCTCTGTATTTCCAGTCCTTCGTCAAATGTCCATTGGCCGCTTGCTATTTTATCCCTAAATTCAACCTGCAGTTTCTGCTGAATCTCATTTCTTTGGTCGGTAAGTCCTTCATCTTCAATGAAATCCTTTGGAAATACGTCAAAGTGGACGTAAGGCTTTTTGTAGGCACATTGGAAGAAGAGTATGAACGTACCTTCATTTAGAATATCCAGGACGTTCGCATCTTCCGGGAAGTTTTCATGAGGTTCGGTAAGTTTGGATATGATAATGCGGTCCTTTACTTCGGGCAGCTTATTTATTTCTTCGGGAAATACCTTTATGAATTTGTCATAGTCTTCCCTCAGCATTCCAATATCCAAATCGTCGTCCCATGGGACAAATCCTCCGTGTCTTGTAGCACCAAGCAATGTTCCGTAATCCAGCCAATAGTCGATTTCATGTTTTTTACATATGTTGTCGAAGAGTCTAAGAAGTTCAAGAAGCAACAGTTGTATTTCTCTCATTACCCCTGTTGCCTTGATGTCGCAGCTGCTGAATATTAAATCCAGCATTTTATAATGCGTTTCCAGTTCATTGAGCTTGTTGTGATTATTGAATGTTTGAACCATGTGAATGACTCTGGAGTTGTTCTTTACGAAATCAGGCATTAGACTGTATAATTTGGATAGGATGAAAACCATTTTTTAGGACTCCCGGGTTTTAATTAATTATACTTATTTGCATGTATATTATTTAATGCTATCTATCAAATCATATGAAACTCCATATTCTCCATTAAATAATTCAATGGGATAATGAGTTTTCAATATCTTCATCGAAGATATTTCATCGCTTTATTCGTTTGGATTGTGACATTTTCCATTATGCCCCATTTTTCAAATCGCTATGTGGATATTAGTGTTTGATGTTCAATATATTTCAAAACTTCCAAAAAAAATATTATAAGGATTGGGTTACAATCCAAAGAATAGATACAGTGCAAATATGATAATCATTGCCCATGTAATTTTATTAATGTTTTCTGTTTCATGGGTAGCTATACTTGCAATTGAGTATGTTACGAATCCCCATGCGATACCCAGTGAAATGGAATAGCTTAATATCATCATCAGTATTGTCATGAAAACGGATGATGTAATTACAAGGTTATCCCATTGGATGTCCTTTAATTGACCTATCATTAGGATACCAACCATAATCAAAGCCGAAGCGGTTACGGTTGACGTAAATAGCGATAATATCGTAGGTGCAAAGAATACCGATAACAGAAACATTGTTCCAGTAACTACTGCAGCTAGACCGGTTCTACCTCCTGTACCGATACCTGTAGCACTTTCAACGAATGCCGTCTGTGGACTGGTACCGAATATTGCACCAATAATTCCGCCAATTGCATCTCCCATGAATGCCTTTTCGATACCTACTGTTTTGCCTTCTTCGTCGACAAATCCACATGCTTTAGCAAGAGGAATCAGTGTACCAGTCGTATCAAAGAATGTAACGAAGAGTATTGAGAACAATATCATGATTAGATTTGGAATATTGGAGAATAATTCATCAAATCCATACAAGAATCCACCAAACAATGATAAATCAAAGTTAAATGATATGAAGTCTGTCGGGATTGCAGGCATTGTTTCATATCCTGCTCCGAAGCCCAGCAATGTAAATACGACTCCTATTATGGATGTTATTATCAGTCCAAGAAATACCGAGGCGGGTACTTTTCTTATGTATAGAATCAACGTGATGAAGATTCCAATGAGCGTCAGTAGTGCAGGTGCGGATATTAACTGTCCCATGCTGACGAATGTTGAAGGATTGGCTATTATGATTCCGGAACCTTTAAGTCCAATGAATGCGAGGAAAAATCCTATACCGGCACCTATGGCTAATTTCAGGTCTACAGGTATGGCATTCAATATAACTTCCCTTAAACCGGATATCGTTATTATCAAAAACAGTATGCTTGATATGAACACGGCCGCCAGAGCTGCTTGCCATGAATTTCTCATAGTCAAAATAATCGTATAGGTAAAGAGTGCATTCAATCCCATACCCGGAGCCGTACCGATAGGATAATTTGACAGCAGACCCATTACTATGGATGATGCTCCTGCGGCTATTGCAGTTGAGAAAAATACTGCCGTCGCCGGCATTCCGCCTTCAGAGAGCATTGCAGGATTAACTCCCAATATATATGCCATTGCCAAAAATGTCGTTATTCCTGCTATTATTTCGGTTTTAACATCTGCTCTATTGTCTTCTAGTTTAAATATTTTATTTAACATAAAGTCACCATTTAGAAATTATGAATAAATGAAGATGAAGTTTCTATTGGTTGGTATATTTATAACTTAAGAGATTAAAAGTTTTTTTCCTATTTTCATGATGGTATTATGGAACTAATAATAGTATTATTTATAATTATGATGGTATTAATCAATTATTTTTTATTTTTAAAAAAGTATTATTTCTATTAATTTATTTTATTCGGTATTATTTTGATATAATAAAGTAAATTATCCTTTAAATTTTATCCATTGTTTTTATAGTTAATAATATTTTTAATATTTTAATCAAGTAAAAGTTTATATAGTTTTATTGGACATAGAAATAATTATGATGCCGATAACTAATTATAGTGACATAAAAATTAAAATTTATTCTACAAGCAAAGGAATTAAAATTGTAGATAGTCCTATAAAAATTCAAATATTAAGTTTATTGGATGGTCAGGTCAGTGAAGCTGAAATAGTCAGTCGAACTGCAAAATCTAAATCCACTATATCTGTTCACTTGAAAAGTTTGATTGATGAAGGTATTATAAATTATAAGGCACATCCTATGGATCGCAGAAGCAAGTTATTCTATGTTATTGCCGAGTATATTGGAGAAATATATCCGGATAGAATAATATATAAGTCTCCGGATTTTGAATCTGAAATAAACACTAGGGAAGAGTTATATGTTGAATTGTTAAAGCAATTTAAATCAACATTATTGATTCATGGTTTACAGTTGGAGCCACTGGAAGTAGCTACAGGTCAAAAAATTGGAACTCACTTATATTCCTCATTCAATTATGAAACATTGGAAGAGTTAATAGAATTGATTAAAGACAAATTCGAAGAATTGAAAATCGGTGAAATCAAAGTATCAAGTATGGAGCCATTGATCTTTAAGAATAACACTTGTCAGGAATGTTTCAATATACAATATAATCTGCCTACATGTAACATTACAAAGGGTATCCTTAAGGGAATACTGGAAGAACACTTCAAAAAGGAAATATCTATAGAAGAAGTTGAATGTACCTCAAAATATGATGATTCATGTACATTTGTAGTTGATTTATAATCGTTCAATATAAAAAAATAGTTTATTTGGGATTTTTCCAATCCCATTATTNNTTTTAGTTGTTGTTTATTAGTTGTTGCTTATTTTATCTAATTGCTTATCTTAAACTTTTCAATTATCTCATATCCTCAATATCCTGATTATCTTTTCCGGCAATAGCTGCTTGATTATTTCAAGATCATCTTCCTTAAACGTTTTCAATAGAAGAATCATCACCACATATATTACAATACCAACTGCTACGCCAACAAACAACTCCAAATCAAGATAATACAGGACAACTCCCATCACGATACTTGCAGCAAACGGTTTAAGCAGTATGTCCTTAAACGGCACGTCATATCCATACCTGTGCATGATGTACAGATAGAATACTACCATACTTATCTCATTCAAAACCGTTATCATGGCAGCTCCTATGCCGCCGAAATATTTTATCAATATTAAATTACCGACGGTACTGAGGATTAGACAGATGAAAGTTGCCTTGACGGTTTCATGCTGCTTGTTTATGGACGCTATGCTTATGCCCAGTATATAGCTTAAGAAAATTGCGGGCAATGCCCATATGATTATCCTTAATATGTCAATAGTATTAACGTAGCTTGCTCCATAGATGAACATGATAATCTTATCGGATAAGACCATGGTACCGAATACTATCGGAATGCTAAGAAGCGTCAGGTACTTCAACGATTTCTTATATGAATAGTCAAGCATATCCTTTCTGTCAACGTAAAACTTTGAAAATATCGGCATAATCGCCGTCGAGTATACGGTAGGTATGAATATCAACGCCTGCATGAGATTAAACGCGGCGGTATATTCACCTACAACTGCACTGCTGGTAAACATCTTCAACAGTATGGTGTTCATCTTGAATGATATCAACGCGAATATGCTGGTTATTGCCAGAGGGAATGCATTGTATATCAGGTACTTCCAGAACTTGAAGTCGAATTGGAAGTGAATCAAACCGTAGTTTCTGGTACAGATGATAAAGCTGTATGTCAGCATTACAAGCGAGGACAATAGATAAACCAGTGAAACGGCTATAACCGATTGTTTGGTAAATACGCAGTATAGTACTCCGATAAACATACAGACAGCGTTGATGATGTCCGCGATTGACTGGTACTCCATCTGTTCATGTGCTCTGAACATGGATGTGAACGTTCCGCTGAAAGCGTTTATGATAACGGATGAACCTACAAGATACACTACCATTTTCGTGGTTTCATCAAAGGTACCTATGTTTACGAATCCCACAAGCACCAGCATAGTGATTATGGACAATATCATCTTTATGCTGCCATGATTACCCATATATTTATATGTCCTGTCCTTATCTCTTGCTACTTCACGAATGGTAAGAGTGGACAATCCCAAGTCAGTAAATATTGCGAACAATCCGGATATTGCGGTTGCAAATGATATTATACCGAAATTGGTTGTTCCAAGGTATCTTGCCGAGTATAACGTGTAAAAGAATGCAAGAACATAACTAATCAATTGGGACAAAAACAGTACTCCCGTATTTTTCACCAATGTTCTGACGGTACTCATAATAACACTACCTGAACAAGTCCTTAATCTTTGTATTGAGGGTGTATTTAACTTGAGGCCTATCCTTAATATACTTTGCGGGTACGCCACCGTACATGCACCATGCCGGAACGTCCCTGGTGACGACGGCACCGGAGGCAATGACTGCTCCCTCATGGATGTGAACGCCCGGCATGACCATAACCCTCGTACCGATATATACGTAATCGTCTATGATGACACTGTCTGACGTACTTTCAAAGGTGGCACTTGCAATGTCATGTTCCATAGTATATACCTGGAAATTTCCTGCGATGTTGACGTTGGATCCTATGTATAATCCTCCGCGTCCGTCAAGAAATGCATTGTTTCCGATGATGCTGTTATGTCCTATGTGTACGTTGGACGGTCTGAAGAAGTTGCACTTCCAGTAGATGATGGAGTCCTTGGGCAGTTTAACTTTAAAGAAATGCCTATACATGAAGTCCCGGTATCTATGTGAAGGTACATTGCCCGTCAGGTGGATAAGATATATGTTCAAGTCATGAACAACCCTGAATACCTGAAATATCCTCTTTGACATAAAGGATTCGGGATCATTTTCCACCTTATCTTTTAAAATCTTCTTGATATTCAAATCTAAACACCCATATATTTCTCTGAGACCAAATTCAATACTTTTTCAACCACAACATCCATGTTCATGTATTTGTACTCAGCCAGTCTGCCTATGAATGTCACATGTTCAAATTCATCGGCCAGTAATCTGTACTTACTGTACAGTTCTTCGTTTTTCTTTTGCGGGATGGGATATGCGGGAATATTTGCATCCTTATTCATATGATCATATTCCTCCGGAAATTCAAATTGTACGGTAGTCTTATCGCTTACCTGTCCCGTCAAATACTTGTACTCCGTAATTCTCGTGAAATGATAATCGTTCGGATAGTTTATAGTGGCGTTATCCTGAAACCTTTCCTGATTTGAGGTTTCATCCATAAATACCATAGCCCTATATGGCAGCGGCCCGTATTTATAATCGAAGAATTCATCAATCATGCCCGTAAATATCAGTTCTCCGGTAAATTCCTCATCGTAGAGGTATATCTTTTTTTCATCGTAGTCAACGCTGATAATGTCATGATAGTCCTTTTGTAGCAATATGTTGATGTTGTGATTGGAGAGCATGTTGCTGAACATTTGTGTATATCCCTCACGCGGTATGCCCTGATAAATGTCCTGGAAGTATCTGCAATCATATGATATCTGCACGGGAACTCTGGCGGTTACAGATTCATCCAATTCTTCAGGCGTCAGTCCCCACATCTTTTCCGTATAATGCAGAAACACGTTTTCATAGACGTAGTGTGCTAACTTGACGATTATCGGATTTTCGGATTTTTTCATTTCAAGAATTGGTACTTTCTCGTTAACCTCATATTCATCAAGTATTGCACTCTTTACTCTATTTGAAATCTCCGGGAGACATTTGTCTATGCTTATCAGGTTAAATGGGATTGGAACGAGCTGATCTCCTATTTTTCCGACCACCTTGTGGTTGTAGCTAATCCACGTGGTGTATAGACAGAGGTAGTTGTATACCCTGGTGTTGTTTGTATGGAAGATATGCGGTCCATATTTATGTACCAGTATTCCGTCATCATTATAGTAGTCAAAGCAGTTTCCGCCGATATGATCTCTTTTGTCAATCAGCAATACCCGTTTGTTAAGAATATTCGCCACCTGTTCGGCCATTGTTATTCCCGCAATTCCTGCACCTACAATAATAAAATCATATGACAATACTTTCACCCCATTTTTTTATTCCTTGTTATTATTATTTAATTTTCCTATTATTTTAATCCCTTTGTTTTGCAGGAATAAAAACATTGCCACCGTTATGAATATTTCCGTGACGGTAAATGAAATGGCTATTCCCACCTCTTTCAATATGCATATCAGTATTATGCCCAATGTGACGTCAAGCAATCCTCCAAGCATTACGATGGTAGTGAAGGCTTTCTTATAGTTAAACGTCAGCATAGTCTCTATACCGAATATGGTACTCAGCGATACGGCAAGCGGAATCATTGCCATTATCTGAAGCAGTATGATTGATGAAGCATAATTTGGACCAAACAAGGTCAATATTATGGTTTTTGAGAATATCAACAGGCCAATACTCAATACAAGTCCTACAACCGCCATCAGTTTTGTCAGTTTTCTAATGAAAATTATGCTTGTTTTTTTGTCATCGTTTACGCTTCTGCTTATGAATGGATATAATGCCTGTGAGATTGGATTTAAAAGTCCGTTTACTGCCAATATGATTTTTTCACTGATGCTGTAGTAACCTACCAGCGTATTGTTGGTAAGCAGTCCCAGTAGGAATGTGTTGGTGGTAGTGTACATGTTGATTGCGATGGTTGATATGAAGACATGCCATCCTTCCTTCAAGTGGTATTTGACGTCTTCCTTTGACGGAATCTTCAATTTGATGTCAAACTTTGTAATTGCTAGATACAGACCGATGATGCCCACTATAATCAGACCCAATGAGTTGATTATTGGAACGAGAATATAATCCTCCGGTTCGTGAATTAACAGGAAGATGAGTACGGTGAATATGACCTTTCCAAGTATGTTGAGTATGCTCGTGTATTTCATGTACTCCATACCCTGAAACAGCCAGGTTGGAAATAGAATATAACCGATTACCATACCGAAGGTCAAGAGGTATATCATGGCGTCGCTGTTGAATTTGGATATGAACGTTATCAAAAGCAGCGTTATGACAAAGCTTATTATGCATAATATGACCTTGATGAACATTACCGAGTTAAATATCCTGGAAACCTTATCTTTATCATCCTTTACAATAGCCAATTCCCTGGTAGCCGATAGGTTAAAGCCGTAATCGGTGAAGAATTGAAAATAGGTTATTAAACTGATGGCATACTGGGTCAAACCGAATAATTCCGGACCTAAAATCCATGTAAGATATGGCAATGTTATCAGGGGCAGTATGTAGCTTGCAAACTGCAGACCCGTTAATGAAAGCATGTTTTCGAGGATGGTTTTATATTCTTTCTTCTTCAATAATCCGGTTATTCTTGAAATCATATAATTAATCCCCAAAGTAAAAATAGAAAAAAAGATGCGTCTAATTGGCATCATCAAATTTCTTTACAAAATAATCAATAGTTTCCTTAAGTTCTTCCTTGAAATCATGTTCGCTTTCAAATCCAAATGATTCTCTGGCCTTTGTAATGTCCGCTACGGAATGTCTAATGTCACCTATCTGCGGTGGCTTGTATTCCGGGTTAAAGTCGTATCCCATTATGTCACATATCTGGTGCAACAGGTCATTGATGCTTGTCTGCTTTCCATGTGCAACATTATATACACCTGTAACATCACTTTTTGCTATCTGTATGTTTGCTTTGGCTATATTTTTCACGTAAATGAAGTCCCTTGTCTGGTTTCCGTCACCGAATATTATCGGTCTCTGGTCATTGAGCAATGCCATGATAAACTTTGGAATAACTCCGCTGTATGCAGATGCAACGTTTTGTCTAGGACCGAATACGTTGAAGTATCTTAAGCATGCCGTCGGAAGGTTATATGTCTCGTTAAACGTGTACGAATACAACTCCAGTGCTGATTTGGACACGGCATACGGTGATAGCGGATTCAATGGAAGACCTTCATGATTCGGGAGCACTTCAGTTTCACCGTATACTGCAGCTGATGAAGCTGAAATAACTTTCTTCACATTGCTTTGGCATGCTGCCTTAAGCACTTTGAATGAACCGTCAATATTTACCCTGTTGGTTTCTTCAGGTTTTTCGATACTTTCGGGAACACTGATTAGCGCCGCTTCATGGAATACGTAATCATGTCCTTCAAATACGTGTTTTAAATCCGTTTCTGTAATGTCTGCACATATTAACTCTATCTTGTCATGATCCAATTCCTTCAGGTTTTCAACAGTACCCGTGGTCATATTGTCTAAGATTGTTACTTTGCTTGCTCCTTCATCTATGAGACATTGGGCGATATGTGAACCAATGAATCCGGCAGCTCCGGTTACTATACAATTTTTTCCTTTCATTTTATTGTTTCCTATAACTTATATTACATTATATCTAAGATTCAATGTTCTGTACGGTGCATCAATATCATTTTTGTATAACTCCACAACCAATAACTGATCGTTTCCCACTGTCTGAGCATTATTTAAATAATATGGCGTTTCTATCTTTTCATTATTATTTAATGTGTGCTTGTATTCGGCTTGCAGGTAACCGTCCTTTTTAACCTTAACGGTGTAGTTTACTTCAGCATGTTCCCTGTTCTGTATTCCTATTATGATTTTTTCAATTGAATACTGGGTAATGTTAGTTGGATAATCAAGTGTATCGTTATTGGCATCCAAAAGATAAAATTCTGTATAATCCTCTCCTGGATTATGTATTACAACTAAATAAATTACGGAGATAATTGCAGCAATTAATGTTATTATTAATATGGCCTTAATTATTTTATTTATTCTGTTCATAGTATATCCATTAATTTGATGTATATTACTATTTATGTTTTTAGTTATATAGATAATTATATCGAAGTAATTCTTTGGATAATATAAATGGGAGTTTTTTCATGAATGAAAAATTTTACGTAACCGATTGTGAAGGGCCATTATCAATAAACGATAATGCATATGAAATAGCCGATTATTTTATACCAAGTGGTGGTGAATTCTTCAGTATATTAAGCAATTATGATGATATACTGGCACAAAAGTATCCTGACACTCATTTTGCCGGAAGTACACTTAAATATATCCTGCCATTCTTCAAGGCATATGACTTGACTGAGAATGATTTGGTGGAGTTTTCACAGGACAACATCAACATGATTGACGGGGCATATTACATGATAAAATATGTTCAAAGCGTCATGCCATTCTATATTGTAAGCACCAGCTATAATCAATACATCAAGGCATTAAGTGACAAGACCGGATTCAAATATGAAAACACCTACTCCACAATATTGAATATGGACGACTATGAATTGTCCGCCGATGAGGCCGACAAACTGTTGGCTATACGGGAGAACATACTCTTCGATTCTAGCTTTGAAAATATCGACAGGTTATTTTCCCGGGTGATTGGCAACATGAAGATTAACTCATTGATTGAATCGGTTAAACCGGTAGGTGGAATAGGCAAGTACGAGGCAATACTGGACATAATAGAAAAGAACGACTACAAAGCCGAAAACCTCATCTATAGCGGTGACAGCATAACCGATAAGGAGGCATTGGCATATGCACGTGACAATGGAGGGGTAAGCATATCATTCAACGGCAATATCCATTCCATCAAAGCAGCGTCAATCAGCATAGCCTCCCAAAATAATCTTATACTGGCCGTTATGGCAGACGTATTCAGAAACAAGTCAACCAGTGGGGTATACGATTTTGTTCATGAATATAATGAAAATCCGCTGGAGGCATTACTTGATTACTCTATTGATGAGAACATTACCAAGGAATTACTGCTTAATAAAGCGTCAATAGATATCATTGATGATGAAAATATGGAACAGTTAAATAACAAGGTAAAAATAACCCGCAATAAAATTAGGGGAAAATCAATTGGAAATTTAGGATAGGAGTTGAGATTATGGATTTTGACATTGAAGATACATACTGTGAAGCATTTACAGGTACATGTGTAAGGATGATTGTAACTGCCGAAGACGATAGAACAATAGAAAAAATAGCGTATGATGCGTGTGCAACCCCCGGAACAGTTATAGGAAGAACTGAATCAGGTGTTGAAAAGTTCCTGTCGCCTGATGAAACTCCTGATAATAGGCCGGGAGTATTGATTCAGTTTTGGTACAATACCCGGGATTTGGCTAAGTTCGATAAGGAATTGTCCTTCAGGATAAGACAGGACATACTGGTAAAACCATTCGTGAAGATATTCGACGCATCCGTTGACCCATTTGACTACATCGACACGACAGAACATGTTGGTCATTGCGGAGATGGATATGAATGGACGGAAGAATTATATGGACGTACAATGATAAGAGTACCGATATGTGTACCAGATTTTTACATAGAACAAAAACTTGGATGTATGGAGGGAATAATGGGCGTTAACTTCTGGTATTACTGCAGCAGCAAGGAAGCCGTACTTGAAGCTGGGTATAAGTCATTGGAAGCCTTGGCCAAGGTAGATGGAGTATGCACTCCATTCGATATATGCTCCGCAGGTTCGAAGGTTGAAACCAATTACCCTGAAATCGGTCCGACAACGAATCATCCGTACTGTCCATCACTTAAGGAAAAAATTGGTGATGAGTCCAAGGTTGAAGACGGCGTAAACTATATCCCTGAGATAGTCATAAATGCGCTGACACTTGAAGATGCTGAAAAATCATTAATTGAAGGAATAAAAGCATTAAATGATGTGGATGGTGTAATCAAGGTATCGGCCGGTAATTATGGCGGCAACCTCGGTAAATACAAGTTTTATTTAAGGGAAATAATCGAATAGTATCTTTGGATTAACAAATTTGCAGGTAATGACATGACTTTTGATATAATAGGATGGGGAGCATTGAATGTCGATCGATTGTGCAGGGTGAATGAATTTGCACCGGAAGACGGTGAAACATTCATCTATGAAGAAACAAAAACGTGTGGCGGATCGGCATCAAATACCATCATAGCAACCAGTAAATTGGGATTAAACGTAGGCTACATCGGCAAGATAGGAAACGACTCCAATGGACGAATGATGAAGGACTATCTTCAAAATAACAATGTGGATGTCAATCATTTGATTATGGACAAGAACGATGAAACGGGAGAAGTAATAGGATTCATAGATAGGATTGGAAATCGCAAATTATACGTTACCCCCAAGGTGAACGATAAAATATACAATGATGATATAAACCGTGAATACATAAGAAATACCAGGATATTGCATTTAACGTCATTTGTCGGACTGGCTCCAAATGAATACTCAATCGATACTCAATTTGAACTCTTGGAGGAAATATCCTCCGATGTCACGGTATCCTTTGATCCGGGAATGCTCTACGTAAATCGTGGAAAGAAATTTATGGATAGGTTAATCGGTCTAACCGATATCCTGCTTATCAACGAGAACGAACTCATGATGGCAACGGGCTTGGATGATTTTGATGACGCGGTAGAGGAGGTATCATCCAAAGTTGACATTCTCGTCGTCAAACGCTCAACGAAGGGATCGTTTATTAAAAAGGGTGATGAGGAGTATGACGTTGGGATATTTGCCGTTGACACAGTCGACACGACGGGTGCAGGAGATGCATATAATGCGGGATTTTTGTATGGAATCATAAACGACTACACCCTTGAGGAATCGGCAGTGATAGCAAGTTACATTGCGGCCATATCAACTACAAAAACGGGTGCTACAGAGGCAATACCAACGATGGATGAAATAAGCATTGAAGAAATAATAAATTCTAAAATATAGTTTAAAAGAGTATAGGTGTATCTGCTATGGAATATGATTTTGAATTTAAAAACAGTATATTGGCAACATCCAAGAAGATTGATATAATAAAGCAATCGGTTGATTTGGGTGACGTATCCGTCAAAAACTTGCTGGACTTGCTGCTTGCCGACGGTATACATATAATGGTAATAATACTGATTGCCCCATTTCTGATTCCGGTTTCCATTCCCGGCAGCAGTACCCCCTTTGGAATTCTGATTATCCTCTTGGAATTGTCAGTGCTCTTTAACAGGCAGTTGATTTTACCAAAGATGGTCTCGGAGTATACCCTATCCGAGGATTCTATGGATAAGCTCTTTGAAGTACTGCGAAAGGCGATGAGTTATATAGAAAAGATTTCAAAGCCACGTGGAAATCTGACTAAAAATCCCGTGATAAATAAGTTGAATTCGATTATAATAATAATACTTGCCGTATTGTTGTTTTTACCGCTGCCGATACCATTTACTGATTTCATCCCCGCGGTATCAATACTTCTGTTATCGGTAAGTTGTCTGGAGGATGACAGTTATCTGCTGATATTGGGTTATGTTGCAAGTATATTGACGATGGGATATTTTGCATCTGTAGGATATATAGGGGTTGAAATAATTAAAAATGTAATATATTACTTATTGTCCTTTATTTAAAAAAAAGTGGGGTTGGATGTTTAAATACATTTAATTTTACTGTTTTCTTTTTGGTTTTGGAACAGGTCTTCTTTCATTATTGGAACTGGTCTTGTTGATGTTGTTTAGCTTTTCTTTCCAATTTGATCTGTTTATGTTCGTGTTGAAACTGATTTTTTCGGTTGATTCCTTGACTTTTCTAATGTAAGGCCTGTTTCCTTCCCTGATTTTTCTGATTTTAGGTTTTTCGGTGGATATTGTCGTTACTTCATCATCATCGGATGAATCAGGTATTATGTCGTTTTCAGCGTCGTTGTTCAATGATTCATATATTTTGTTTTCTTTTGGATACGTACGGGTAACCTTGGCTTGTTTTGGATGGAATGTTCTGATAATAGTATCCTTAAGTAAGCCGAATGAATTTTTAACGCTTTCTCCCACTTCATTATCATCGATTCTGTAGATGCTATCATCGTCTCTTCTTGAGATGATATCTTCCTGAATCAGTTCTTTACGCTTATTTTGGCGTTGATTGATCTTTTCTATTTCATATTCAACATCTTCAAACGGTCTTTTGTTTCTTTTCATATATTCATTGAACCATGGCGTTAATGGATATTCACTGATTCTCTCCATACTCACCCATGCATATTTTTCATAATGATCGTTTAGCAGAATATCGCCGTTTAATATGTTGGCTTCCATAATCACATTTATCTCTTTGGTTTCATGTGTAATGTAATCCTTTACGCCAATGATTTTACCCGGATATACGTAGTATCCTATCTCCTTTTGAATGCTTTTCGAAACGGCTTCATCAAAGCTTTCGTCTTCGGTAAGTGCCACTCCAGGCAAATCCCATCTAGGCAGTTCATCCATTCTTTTTTCCTTAACTAGCAATATCTTTCCTTTTTCGTTAGGTATAAGTGTTTTTACGTACATGTTAAATGTTTTCATCTTTTAAACATCCTATTTAATTCATTTAACTATTTTTATATGTTTTTTGTTTGAAAAGTTTATTTTATTTACTATGTATAATAGTATATTCTAACATTATAATATGTTTTAGCATGATTTTTCTGAAAAATTATTTTATCTAAAAAAGTGTGTGGGGGTTAAGAATTATTGCGTATCGTTTGTAGTATTGGTGGCATTTGTGGAATTCTGTGCTTGTACCTGCTGTTGGGTTTCACCGTAGAATGATTTTTCAAGATGTAATCCCCTAAGGCTCTGTTCAAATTCAGGATTTTGTTTTAGCAAGGTTTTAATGTCGGTCAATACGCTGTTTAATTCATTTGAACTATCTGTAGAATCTTTATTTGCATTGTTTATTGATGTTTGTGCATCTTGTGGTGATTTTTCACCTTTATAAAGTTGTGATATAGCATTCAATGTTGTAACCGTAGCGTTTAAATTTTTTGAGCTTAACTCTATTCTTTTCATTTGCAAGCTTACGTACTGTTTTTTAGTATCGTTATTTGTTGATTCATACGTGTCGTTTAAAATCTTCAATTCTTCAGCATATTTCGGTGTCATATCATTGTTTATCGTACTTATTAACTCATCCACATCAGTGCTTGGTTGGTTATTGAATTTCTCAGTTGAACTGATAAGATTTGCCTCAATAGCGCTGGCATTCTGTAGATTTTTGTTGAAGCTTTCGGTTAATACCTCTTCCTGATATGATTGGTACTGTGTAACTCCAAAATATGCGACAATTGCAAGAATAATGATTGCAGCTATAATTGAAATCTTTCTTTTATTCATCATATCACCTATTACTTTAATTTATTTAAGGTAATATATTAATTTTAATGGTATTTTTCATGGTCGAGAATGTTGGCAATATCATGTCTTTCTTTTAATTGTAATTGCATTCATGTCGCATGAGTTTATTTAATTGAATTATGAATCGTTGAATAATTTGGTATTGTTTTCAAATATTTCACGGTAAAACTAATTGTGTTGGGTAACTACTTTAATATTGCAGGTATCCCGATGAATATTATTCAATGTTTTTTAGTTATTCATAATATATTTTGCTTTTAAATGGGTTATTGTTGCTATTAATCCAATAATTTCTTTTATATGATTGAAGTTTTAACATATCTTTCAGATATCGATAACTTTAAAATAATATATACTTTGTAATAGAAATATTTACTTATGTTTAAATTATAATGGTGGATACCATGAGTGATGACGATACACATTCAAGACTTGAATTACTGGAACAGAATAAGTTGCTTATCCATGAGTTATTTCAATTGGAACAGGATGGACATAAGGATGCCCGTGAATTATATCATGATGAGATTGCAGGATTTTTCATTCGTACGGATGACGGTTCCTACACATTGACGTCGGATAAGAGAGAATCACAGGATTCTGAAACCCTGCACAGTAAGTACGGTGCCTTTTCAGAGTCATATGAAAAGTTTGTCAATCCATCCAATCTACTGGCCATAGCTCAAAACAAAAAGTCTATTCGGGTCTTGGATATCTGCAGCGGTATCGGATATAATACGACGGCTTTGCTTACCCACCTAAAGGATGAGGATGTTGAGATTGAAATCGACATGGTTGAATCTTCCATAGAGACGTTGGCAACGGTCTTGTTCATACCGGACGTATCGAAAGCTTACGGTTACGTCAAAAAGGAAATTGAATCTTATCTGATAGATAACGGTTATCTTCAGTTCAATAAGGTTTTAAGCAATGTTCCCGAGAATATACATATCAACATTCACGTCTGTGATGCCCGGGAATTTGTTAAAAATCAGGCTAAGGGCAAGTATGATGCGGTATTTCTGGATCCCTACAGTCCATCAAAAAGTCCCGAATTGTATACAGTTGATTTTTTCGCTAAAATAAAGCAATTTTTGGAAGACTATGCCTTGATATTGACGTATACTGCGGCCAGCCCAGTCAGAAGTGCATTGGTTCATGCGGGCTATCATTTGGGTCAGGGACCTACTTTTCATAGAAGCGGTGGAACCATCGCCTCCCTGTCGGCCGATATGATTACGACTCCGTTATCCTTCAGTGACGAGAAGGTCATAGCCCTTAGTGACGTCGGTGTTCCATACATTGACCCGGATTTGAACGACGATTATGAGACCATAGTCAGTCGAAGACAAAGTACCCGTGAAAAAATCAGGGGCGTCAACGTATTTCCATCATCAAGTAAATTGCCCCGTTATATAGGACTTGATCCTGAAAGCATTGAGGATGTTAATCTTAGGGAAAAGTTAAATAATTACGTTAGGGCCATGGGATTCGAATCCATAAACGATTATAGGATACATGACATTTTAAATATTGACCCTAATTTGTCCAGTCGTGACCAGATATTGGCCTTGGAGGAGAATCTACGTAAGGTATTAGGTTAAATCGATTGCTTCTTATTTTATTGTACTCCTGTTTTATACTGTTTCTTGTTTTCTCGTTAAATATTGGTTAATAAGAGGTTACGTTTGTAACGTTATTAACGGGTTATTTATATTTGGTTGTAATATTTTCTTTTTATGTTTATTCCGGTTATTTCTCCTATAATGTATAGGTTGATATCCCAGTTGGGACATGTTTCGTCTTCTTTTATCTTTATGATGTTTTTTATTTGTTTGGTCAGTTCCGTCTGCATCCTGTCTTCATCGTATGCGTACGGATAGTCGTTGTGGCATGTCAGGTTAAATGTGTCGTTGTATGTGATTTTATGTCTGATCTTTCTTAGTATCGTTGATATCACATAGTTGGTGTTACTCATTACACATGTCACGGGGATTATTTCAAGAAGTTGTTCCAGTTCCTTGTTCATCTTTATTTTTTTTATGAGTTCGTTGGGATTCTGATATTCCAAGAAGTAGATGAAGGGACTTTCCGATTCCTTCAGATAGTAGTTCTTATCTATCTGGTCTATCTTGTCTTGAACTATGTAGATTAAATCGTCTACTTCGTTTATGTCTGCTTTTGGATTGAATTTAATCAATATCTCTTTTTTGTTGTTTTTCATAATATGTTCTTACCTCTTATACATTGTATAATAAAAATATAATTATACTATGTAATCATTAATATATATTCTTTATTATTAAAAAATATATATTATATAATGAACATATCTATTCATATGAATAATAAAGGTAATGTAAGTTTGGAATTGCTGTTAACGTTCATGATTTTTATCATGATAGTTTCAAGCGTAGTGTCGATTGCATATAGCCAATTGGATTCAATAGATGAAACCCATACCAGAAGGCAGGCAAAGGAGCAAACGCTTCATGTCAGCCATATAATGAATGAAGTATATTTTATGGGCAATTCCTATTCACGCAAGTATCAATTGCCCGAGAACATTAACGACGAAAGTTATGTCATGGAAATAAATTCAACAGGAGTATACGTTAACTCACATTATCAGCTGACAAAGGATGAATACATCCCTAAAAACATATCCCACAACGGCAAAAAAAGTAAAAATATATTTTTAACACCGGGCAATACATATACTTTCACCAATAAAAATGGAGAAATATGTATATATGGATAATAATCTGAATCAGCTATGATAATTATATAAGTTAAGGTTAGATTACTATGAATAATAGAGGACAAATATCATTAGAATACATTATATTTTCAACGGTAATAATCATCATGGTGATATCACTATCACAGGCAGTCCTTGATGAAAACGAAAAAAATATGATAATCACCAGTGCAAGGATGGGTGCTCAGGAAGGAGTTGACAAGAATGCATATGCAACATACTACAACGACACCTTCAATTACTATCAAAGCGACTATCCGCGACTGTTGTATCCCACAGATATTGACATAGTCAACATAAGCTTGAACGAAACATCAGAAAAAAGATTGACAATAAACATAGCCGCCCATTCAAATACAAAACTAAGCCATAATCAAAAATACATCATATCTTCCAGAATAAACTATTATGCACGTCGAAGCATAACAAACACATTCAAACAAAAACAGAACGGATTATACTACACGCCGGCACTATCCGATAATTACGAGATAGAGTGTGAAGACGTCAAATGGGTTTGAACAGATAAAAATAAGTTTTTAATGTAAAAATGGTTGTTGAGGGGGTGAAGTTGGCATGTCAACCTTAAAAATTTCACGCCGTTATATGATGGCTCCTTTGGCGGTATATGCTATTATTATTCCTATCAATCCGAATATTATACCGATTACCCAGATTATATGTACCACTTGGCTTTCCTTCATGGGTTTTTTGAGTATTGATCTAATCAGTGAGTTGAATCCGCCCTGCGGCACTACGAGCATGCCGTTTTCCTGCACTTCGGTTGGCTTGTAGTTTTGTCTTTCCATTACTCCCGCACTTCTGAATTTCAGTATTCCATCGATTATGTTGGGAAGAAGCACTATGAATGCTATGATTTTAACCCTGCCTATGAATGCTATGATGGCGATGCTTGCCCCTATGATGAGGGTACCAACATCTCCTGGAAATACGTTTGCCGGATATTTGTTGTAGAACAGGAATGCCACAAGTGCTCCAAGCATGGAAAATGATATTATTGCAACGTCGTACTTGTTCATAATTATACAGCTTAAGGTAAGGGATGTAAGTGCTATGACTCCCAGTCCCGTTTCAATGCCGTTTAGTCCTGCAAGCATGTTGGTAAGGTTTGAAGCTATCGTGACGGCTACCGGTATGCTAAGCATATAGATTATTCCCACGTTCGGTGGCGTTACCCACATTATCGGTAGACCTGCTACCCAGAGAAGTATCAACTTTTCCTTTGACGACAGCATAATCAGGTCGTCCACCATTCCGATGATGCCCACCAGGAGTATTACTATTAGCGTTATGGTCAGTTGGCTTTGCCATTGAGGATAGAGGTATACTCCCAGCATTATCGCTATGGCAAATCCGAAGAGTATTCCAATACCTCCCATCTCGGCAACTTCAGGCTTGGTGAACTTGTGGATGTCACGTCCCACGATATCCGCCTTTTTCAGTCGTCTAATCAATGTAGGCATTACGCAGAAGGTCATGGCAAATGCCACCAGGCCACATATTCCCGAGGTCAACAGTAGATAAGTGGAGTTGTTAGGCAATCTTCACACTCCCTTGCTTTGTTTGTTGATTAATTCCCTTTCCTTTTGCAGTATGTGGTAGATGGTTCTTATGGGTATGTTCATCATTGACGAAATATTTTTGACGCTGGTTCCCTTATTTTTCAGTTTAACGATTTCCCTTTTTGTATCATCCGAGTACTTGGACTTGGGGCCCTGCTTTAATTTCTTGTCCTTAAGGTAATATACGGTTTTCAAGTCTATGTGCAACCTGTTTGCAATGGCTTTAGGATATAATCCCGAGTTTAGCATTTCATTGATCTTGTTGACCAGGTTGTTGTCATATTTCTTGGGTCTGCCCCTGTTTTCAAGTATCTTTATCTCAATCTCCAACTCGCGAAGAGCATCCAGATACGTGTCGGATGTTCTTTCGTATAGGCTTTGAGGACATTCTATTACTTCCAGGTCAGGGTTTTCATCTAAGAGTTCTAAAATGTATTTGGATGATAAGGGTTTGTTTACATGTACGGTTGATGCCATTTTTATCACCTTCAATATTTTATTTGTTAATCAGTTCCAAGAATTTCTTGGCCTTTTTGCTACTGGGCTTTTCAATTCTATCCAATTCAATCTTTTCATTTGACGCTTCTTCATAGTCAACATACAATAAGTCCGCAGCCTTATTAAGGGATACGTTTGACTTCCTGTTCAACACGACAGCACCGCATGCCGCAGGGTTTGACTTCAGATGCAGGTTTTTACGTTTGTTTTCAAGGTCCTGTTTGTATTGTATGCATTCCTTCATGTTGTCTATGGGTGAGATATTCTCATTGTTGTCCTGCAACAATTGAATAATGTCCTTTGGAAATACGATGTCGAATACCTTTATCTGATTCGAGTCGAGTGTCGGCCTAAGATTTGGAAATGGCCCGGAGTAATTGTTTCGCCTGTTTTGGGATGTCGTCATGTAATACTTGAAGAGATCCCACAGTATGATTGTCTTTGTAGTGTCTATATAATAATGTTTTCTAATCTTCACTTCCCGTGCCAAGTCCTCTTTCAAAGACCTGTCCAGTTCATGTTTTGAATTGATCAGATTCTCCTTTTTAAGTTTAAGGTATTTCAACTCCTCTTCCAGTTCAATTCGCTCGTCAGCTTCTCTTGCAAGTCTGCTTGCATCGTTTCTTGCCTGTTCCAGGATTCTGTTGTATCGGTTTACCTTGTCCATATTTCTGATGTGCAACGGTATGATGTCATCAATCTGTTTATTTACTATATTCTCGGTATACTGCAGGTAGGCAATGGCCAAGGCATTTTGAACGTATTTGTCATTTATCAGCGACGGCTTTTTATGATTAAACTGCAGCAATTCGATTCTGGCATTTGAGCCGTATCTTTTTCGAAGCTCCAATTCATAGTTGTGTTCATCGGCATAGTCGATGTTGGCTTTTTTACTTATCCATTTGCCGCTTTTTTCATCCTTTACCTTTGCAATTACCGTTACACTTTTAACGCGACCTCTTTTTTCCTGTTTCATGATTTTTGTAATGTCGCGATATGCCTCTAAGCTATATCTTGTAAGCTGGGATCGTTTCAGGAGGTATTCTCCACCCAGAGGCAGGTATTTGATTAGTTCCAATCTGCATATGCCGCTAAGTGTTTCCTCGAATGAAAAGTCACGGCTGCCGCATTCGCATTCATACCCGGTTACCTCATAATCTTCATCAAGTATTAAAAGGTCTTGGATATTATTTTTCGTATATTTCTGTTTACATTTGTTGCATTTGAGTGTAGCATACTCTTCAAGGTGTCCTATGGCAATTTTATGTGAAGCGATAGCAGATTTAACCTGATCCAATATATTCTTCTTATTGGAGGCTTTTATTCGGAAATATTGTGCATGACGGGATTGGTCATGAACGTCATCAGGAATTATCTCCGGATTGTTTCCCGAATTGGCTCCTTTATTAAACCTTTTGATTGCAGCAAACGGGGATGTAAATCCTCTGATTTCCATTTTGTTTCTTAAATTTTGAAGTTTTGTCAGGTTGTCATAAAGATATGAGTATATTTCTATGAAACCATCAAAGTCCTCAATACCCTCGGCGATAACGGGTCTTTTCTGGATATCCTTAAGATACTTCTCCGAATGCTTTACCAGCACTTCAGTCATTGTCAGTTCACCATATGCTTTTTTTCTATTCTTAAAATGGGAATTGTCGCTTATCTTATATGTTCACCTACTTTACCTTCGGTTGTAAGCAATTCCATACTGTCTGTAGCAAGAAGCATTCCATTTGATTCAACTCCGAATAGTTTGGCAGGCTCCAGGTTTGCCACGACGATAACTTTTCTGTCAATTAACTCTTCAGGAGAGTATCTTTTTGCTATACCTGCAACTACCTGTCTTACTTCATCGCCCAAATCCACCTGAACCTTAAGTAACTTGTCGGCCTTTTCTATTTTTTCTGCTTCTTTTATCTGTCCTACTATCAATTCAACTTTTCCAAATTCATCTATACTTATAATGTTGCTCATATTATCATCCTCTTGTTCATCAAGTGTGTTGTATAATTTTTCCTTTTCTTCGTTAATTACGTCGTCTTCAATCTTCTTGAATAACGGTTTTGCCTTGTTGATTTCATAACCGGATTCTAAGAATTCCTTTGATTCTTCCCATTTGACCAGTGGGGTCCTGTTTTCAAATTTCATAAATCCTTCAATGTCTTCCGTTGGCATATTCAATACTTCACGTATTTTTTGGGTCGTCTCAGGTAGGTATGGATTAAGAACGACGGCCAAGGTATGCACCAGTTGGTTGGATAGGTATAGGCAAGTCTTTGCACTTTCAATATCCTCCTTAACTGCTTTCCAAGGCTTCTTGTCATTGAAGTATTTGTTTGCAAACTTGCATGCGGTCATGATTTCCTGAAGTCCGTCACGGAAGTTAAAATTATCGATTTGGCATGCCACATTGTCAGGCAGCTTTTCTATGACGTTAAGGAATTCTTCATCCATTTGGTCAAAACTACCCTTCTGTGGTATTTTGCCGTCAAAGAATTTATGGGTAAACGTAAATGTTCTGTGAACGAAGTTTCCCAGACTGTCGGTAAGTTCATTGTTTATTCTTCTTTGGAAGTCATCCCATGAAAAGTCCGTATCCTTGTCAAGAGGTGCGTTTATTACCATGTAATACCTCAACAGGTCACTGTCGAACTTGTCCAAAAAGTCCTTTACCCATATTACCCATCCCTTGCTGGTGGACATCTTGCGTCCTTCAAGTGACAGGTATCCCCCGCCGATGACGGAGTACGGCAGTTTCATATCATGACCCATAAGCATGCTCGGCCAGAATATGGTATGATGGTATATGATGTCCTTTCCGATGAAGTGGACGGTCTTATCGTTCCAGTAGTCCATCCAATCCATGCCATGCTCGTCTGCCCATGTGGCGGCCGATGACTGATAGCCTACGAACGCTTCACCCCATACGTAGAGCACTTTGCCCTGGGCGTCTTCGAGAGGTATTGGGATACCCCACTTCATGTCACGACTCATAACCCAGTTTTTAAGTCCTTCATTGACCCACTCGATTGCGAAGTTTTTAACGTTTTTAGGCAGATGTTCATTGTTTTTGATCCAATTGCCAAGTTTTTCTTCAAAGTCTTCCAATCTGAAGTAGTACTGATTTGATTTCTGTGGATGTGGCGTACCGTTACAGATTAAACAATGAGGCTCCTTAAGCTGGATTGGATCGAGGTGATGTCCGCATACTTCACATTGGTCTCCCCTTGCTTCACTATCGCAGTATGGACAAATTCCTTCAACGTATCTGTCGGGAAGGCTTCTTTGACATTCATCACAGTATAGCTGTTTGATTTCTTTTTGATAGATGTATCCCTTTTCGTTCAACGTTAAAAAGAATTCCTGTGCCATATCATAATGTCTTTTATCGGTTGTTCTCCTAAAGCTGTCTAGTGATATGTTGCATGATTTCAGGTCATTTCCGATAAGTTCATGGTATACGTCGGTAATGTCCTTGGGACTTTTGTTTTCCTGTTCTGCCCTGACGGCTATCGGAGTTCCATGTTCATCGGTAGCACAAACCATCAACGTATCCACGTCATTCATACGATTGAATCTGGCATAGATATCCGCAGGGATATATGTGGAACGTAGATGTCCCAAGTGACATGGACCATTGGCGTATGGTAATGCACATGAAATAAATAATTTATCCATAATTTTAAATTCTCCATCTATTTAGTTATTTACATTAATTTAATGCTTATTTTCAGTAATAAAACATTTAATGGTCTTGTAACAATATGATTTATTATATATTTAATCTTAAAATCTTTGATTATTAATATATTTATATGAACTTTCTCTTTTATTAATTTTTTCATTCTCGCCGAAATCCATGATTGCTCCATGATAATCTAAAATCCTCTTTTTATATCCTCAAAGGAGGAGCATGCCAAATTTACATGTGGATAATTATTATTCGATATTTTTCAAAATCTAAAATATTATCTATTTTCTAATATAGATATATTCACATGATAAAAACTTCCTTTATTAATCCATTTAGCAGTGATGCTCAGAAGATTGTTCGTCAATTGGGTGACATGGAACTGTTGGATAATACAAATGAAAAGTTATTCAACATAGTACTTCACACACCATCACAATACGTAAGCAGTGATGTAAATCTACCCGATACGCTCAAAAAACTGGCATTTAAACGTTTTGAATGGTTCTTATACAAGAAAACCGAGAATTTTGATGAAAAAAATTATGAGTATCTCTTTAATCCGGACATATACGAGTATGACGTCGTGGCCTTTTACCTTTTATGTCAGGCAATAGCCATCGGTTATGGACCTGACAGTCGTGAAGCAAAGCAATTCATAGAATCAGAAAAGGAATTGATATCCAAACGTTTGGAAAAGATTCAATCGGAGTCATACGAGTTTCAGTCGGAATTTTTAAGAACGACGTTGAATCAGCTGATAGATACGAACAATATCAGATGGACGGATATTAAGGAAGTGCTGGAATTGGGGGAACTTGACTTGGATAACCTTCTGTTATCCAATGGAAAGGTAATAGTTGAATATGAGGATTTCATCGAGGAATTCGGGGACTTGATTGAATACCGCGACCCCCAGGTTATGTATCAGGTTACATGTGGACAGAAACTGAAGATTATACTGTTAAGAAATCTGATAATGATTAAGACAAGAGACTACATTAGGACAGTCAGTGAAAAGGCCAAGAAAATGGTTGAACCGAACAAGTTGCTTCTCAGTTTATCTGAAGATATCCGATTGCTGGAGGATAAGGTTCAGGAGTTGAAGTTTTTATCCGGTGCCTCTTCAGGTAATTATAAAAGCGACATGCAACCGGTAAACTTTAACGTGGAGGCCTTTCCGCCATGTGTCAGAAAGTGCATGAGCGGCATAAAAAGTGGTGGACGTAACGATGCGATAGTACTGTTCTTGACGCCGTTTATAGCATATGCACGTTTATGTCCGGGAATATTCTCGATGGATGAGCGGATGAAGATATCGATGGTGGATTCCTCATTGGAGATAACCAATAACGAGGTTATACCATTAATCTATGAAGCCGCCGCAGCATGCAGTCCTCCACTGTTTTCAGATCAGCCACAGGAGAAGATAAACATCAACTCAAAGCTGGGCTTCGGTATGCATTCACAGCTTAAACTGGATCATGAAGGTGAAACCCAATGGTATACTCCGATGAGCTGTGAAAAAATAAAGCTGCACCTGTCACAGTTATGCGTACCCAACAGGGACTGTAAAAAGATAGGAAACCCACTGACATACTACAACCGAAAGAGAAGATTACTTGAAAGACAAGAAAACAACACGGCAAATGCTGACAATACTGAAAAAAACATGTCCGATGAATAGATAGAGGATAAAAAAATATTCAGTTTATAAATAAGTGAAGTGAATAATTATGGAAATCGAGCTGAAAGCCGCATCAAAATATGAACGTAAGATATTCTATAAGGAAGAATGGGATATTGAGGATGTACCCGACTTTATAATGGATTCATTATCCAGCAGGGAGTTTGGTTTTGATCATTATGGACAGGGACCAAATGACCGTTACAAGACATTCATCGACAGGGCAAGATTAAAACGTTTCATGAGACTTAAGAATCCATTCGCCGCATATGTTTCCGTGGCATTCTATGAAAAGCCCGAAAAGAGGATGGGATGGAAAAAATCCGAGTTGGTATTTGACGTCGATGCAAAGGATATTCCGATACGAACATGCGACTGTGATGAGGGACAGGTATGTGACAAGTGTCTCAACCAGGCAAAGGACATAGTACTCATGATCAAAGACGTACTTCACGGTGACTTGGGATTAAAAAACATCAATCTCGTCTATTCCGGCAGGGGCTATCACGTAAGGGTTCTTGATGAGGAGGTAATGGATGCTTCAAGTGAACTCAGGGGACAAATAGTACAGTACGTCGTGGGAGCCAAGGCATTCGAACTGCTAAATCCCATGGACTATAAGAATCTGCAGCACTTCATCATACCATACGGCTATCCCAGAAACTTTACCCAGTGGTCAAAATACACTATAGGACATCTGACAAAGAAAAATCAGTTGACCGATGTAAACACTAAGCTTCTCAATGATGCTATAAAAAACAGTCCATTGTTGGAGGATAATCAATGGGGACTCTTCAGGGGAAATATCGGCCCGATAAGGTATAATAAACTTATCAATGCGGTAAGCAGGGTTAATATGGACATTACCGATACGAAGGTTTCAATTGACTTGAAACGTATATTAAGACTTCCATCCACACTTCATTCAAAGGTCAGCATGAAGTCGACGCTGATAAAGAATATCGAAAAATTCGATCCATTTGACGATGCCGTTCCAAAGTTTGTATATGAAAGAAAATAAACGCTGATGCTGTTAATGTAATTCAATGGTTGTCGACGAATTAATTAATAATAGGTCGGATAAGTTAGAAAGGTTGCTCTCACCTTCTATCCTCATTTAACATTAGTCAATATTGGTCTTTTTCTTGCCTACCACTTCATGGATGTTGGGAGTAAGATTAGGCTTTACCTATCATGCAACCTGCTGCTGTTACCAGTAACGCAGTTTCAAGGGTGAATAACCCATTCAACAAGGTTAA
>MUZY01000175.1 GCA_003266065.1 Methanosphaera sp. rholeuAM130 | reverse complement strand
TGACTTTTACCTGAACCGAATTCACCGTATACCTCGGTTATTGATTGGGTTTCCACTCCTCCGCCGATGAGTTCATCCAATCCTTTGGCTCCGGTCGTGATTCTTCCGACATCCTCACGTCTTTCCATGACTTCAAATGCAGTTTCGAAGTCTATCTTTTCTGCCTTTCTGGCCGCTTCTATTACTTTTGCAGCTACTCCTTCACCTATTTCAACCTTTACGCTGAGTTCTTTTGGTGTGGCCGTAGCCAATCTCATCATATCCGCAAATCCTGCATCCCTTAGTTTCTGTGCTGTTTTTTCTCCTACACTTGGTAAATCTTCCAATTCTGCCATGTTATCTCTCCATTTATCTTATTTTGTTTGTATTTTACTATTACTAAATTTTATGTTACTATTATTAATCTTCTTACGTTTAATCTGATGTCCTCTTCATATTCATTGTAGTTTGAATCAGCTATTATTGTCACTTCATGACCTACCAGGTCTTCTATTCTTGAGGCCATGGAAGTTTCATCACCCGTCTGTTCAAATATTTCAACAACGTCCTGAGTACTTGCACCTATCAGTTCCTCTGCCTGTTTTCTGAAGAATGTGGCGGATACCGTTCCGGTTTCATCCTGAAGTACGCATGAGATTATCATGAGATAATCAGGTTTTTCAATTTTTTCACCGCAGATGTCACAGATGTATCCTTCCTCGCTCTGGGTTATGCGTTTGTTACAGTTTGGACACATTGCATATAATATCTTGTCACCGTTTATTTGTTCGATTACTCCCTTGACCTTGATATGTGCATCTTCCTCCTCGATGTCCTCGATGTATTTTTCAACGAAGAGTTTGGCTTCAATTTCCCTCATTGACGGCATTGCCTCTGCCTCGTCGGGTCTTGCCTTTCTGATGGTTGAACTGTTTGATATTGATAGCCTGAGATGATTCTGCTGTGATGTTATTGATGGATTTTCTATTATCAGTGCCGATCCGTCGACGAATGATATGTCGGTATCGTCATCCCATAGGGATACCTGTATCTCTCCGGTTTCATCTGCAACATATACGGCTCGGACTCTTCCATCCCGGCCGTCGCTTCTGGTAAAGGTGTTTACCTCATTGATGTTTGTTACCCTTACCCTGAGTTTTACGTTTGCCTCGTTTTCCTCGAGTTGACTGATAGTCCTGTCATTGTATCTGTCCATTTCCAGCTGTTCATAGGACGGCAGATTTTCTATTTCCTCATCTGTTGGAGTTGTTATTCTGGATGATCTTCCCACACTTAACTCCATCGTGTTTTGTCCGAGTCTTGTACGGGCATTTTCAATCTTTATGGCATCCCCCAGCTTTTGGTCGATTTCGGATTTTTCATCCCATAGTGACGTTCTGACAACTCCGGTTTCATCGGCCAAGTCTATGCTTCTTACCTGACCCTCCGAAGTGTCGAGTCTCTGGAATTGTCTTACATCCGCTATTGCTAGTATTCTACCTATAACATCCACTTCCCGTCCTTCGTCCTGATTGATATCCAATACGTCGCTTATTTTGACAACACTCGTATTTGATACATCCGATAGTTTTTGACGCAGGTCATCGTCGATGTCGGGATTGATTACGATAGATGCGTTCCATCCGGTATTTAGTCTGTGTCTGTCTCCTGAGTAATCGTCAAATTCAACGTTTGCTCCCTCGATTTTTATGATGTCCCCTTTGTTCATGAGGATTTCTGTTTCCTTGTTCCAGAGGGTTACTCTTATGGAGTCCGTATCATCGGTTACCTCTATACTTCTTACCTGACCCGTTGAACCGTCACTTTTTTCAAAGGTTATCGTGTCATAGATTTTTGTGATTACCCCTATGACATTCACGTTTTCCTGTTCTGTCTTTGCCTGGTCAAGTTTCAGTATTTCCTGTTCAAACTCCGGCAAATCATAGTCTCCCTTTACTATTCGACCATTCCAGCTGTTGGATAAGGATACCTGTTCGTAGCGGGTGTTTGCCCTTGCCTTTATTATTTTTACAGTATCGTTCTCCTTAAGCTCCAATGTTTCGACAAGCTTTGTGTCATTGTTCCAAAGGGTAAATTCCATTGAACCCGTACTGTCCATAATGTCCAATGTTATTATCTGCAAGGTCTTGTCGTCCTTCTGTATTTCCCTTAGGGTGGATATTTTGGTTATCCTTACGATAACGTTGTATTCTCCATCTTCCGTTATGTCTTCGAGGTTTGTTATTTTTTCCTCATAGACCGGTAAATCCGGTGCCACTTCATCGGGCATTACCTGGATTGTGGAGTTTGATCTCATCTGTACTTCCAAATCTCCGGTATATCCTTTTCTTACCTCGAGGTTTGTGACTTTTATAATGTTTCCTTCCTGGATACGACTCATGTATTTCATGTTGTCTGTCCACATTACCACTCGTATCTTTCCGGTTGCATCCTCTACGGTTAAATTAGCCACTTTTCCTTCACGGCCTTTTTTGGTCGTGAACGTCTTTATGTTCGATATTGCAAGCAGCCTTCCCTGTATGCTGATGTTTCCATTTCCTTCAATCAGTGAGGATATGTCCTGCACCTGGTTTGTGTGCGTCTGCTGTATGTTTTGTCTTCCGGCATATTTTTCTATTGCCATTGAGACTACCTGATCCATGGTTATGAATGGATCATCTGAGTTTTCTG
>MUZY01000050.1 GCA_003266065.1 Methanosphaera sp. rholeuAM130 | reverse complement strand
ATCAGATGGATGGAATATTCGAAAAGCTACTCAACACAATGATCAAACACAACGTAACCCTGCCAAGGGAATTCGTTATGATCGGTAGGGGAATAGCACTCATAGAGGATACCGGAAGCAAACTGGATCCGGAATTCAACGCTGCAGAGGAAGTTCAGAAATTATCCTACCAGATAATAGCCCAAAGACTGAATCCGGTAAACATTGCAACCGGCGGTATAAACTATGTCATGGAAATTGAAAATCTGCTCAAAGACTTGCCTGACAGAATAAACAGTACCCTCAACAAAGTCGAAAAAGGCGAAATACAGATGAACGTAAATCATACCGGCCTGGACAGTTTCAAAAACCAGATTTCAGTATCATTGATATTGTCCTCATTGATTATCGGTTCTTCACTGGCGATACTTGCCGACAAGGGACCAAAACTCTTTGACATCTCCGCCATAGGATTTTTAGGATTTGTAATAAGCGTAATACTCGGACTTTACGTTGTAATGGGAATACTCAGCAAAGACTAAATACAGGACATCGATAGAAAATATGATATTGACCGGACAAATGCAACGGGAATTGGCCGAAGATATGTAATATTATATGGAGTATATAGATGAACACTACCGGAAGTGATTGAAAATGGGATTAATAGCAAGACACATTAAAAACGAAATGATAAAATTAGCGGTAGAGACATTAAGTGACGAAGACAAACTACTTGAAATCATAAAGGATGATGGAAACATCTTTGAAATAAGACAGCTGGCAACAAAACAGATAACCGGCAATGAAGCCTTAAAAGAAATCATATTCGACACCACGGATACCTCTTACACAAAGGGTGGCATCTTCGATATACGCAAAACCGCGGCAGGACAGCTAAGCGATGAAAAGATACTNNGTAAAACAGATTGAAAGTAAGGAATTGCTCATGGATATAGCCGACAACGACTATGACAAGGAAATTATAGACATTGCACTCGAAAAAGCCAACGCCGAATTTGAAAATCTTGATGAAAAGAAACTGAGGGAAAGCTGTGACGACGACATTAAAGTCAAACGAATGCATGCAGTTGAGCAGATAACTGATGACGAAGTTCTTTTTGACGTTGCAATGAATGCCAAATACCTTGACGTGCGTGAAAAGGCACTGTCAAAGATAGGATCTTCGGATGAAAAAATCAACTTGCTTAAGAACTTGATTCTCGAGGAAAAGGAATACGGCGACTCTGTAACCGAATACATAATACTGGGTGAAGATGACGAAAAATACAGACAGGACGTGATTGACCGGGCAAGCAATCTCAAAGTGGAATATGCAAAAATGGGAAATCCCAAAAAGGAAAAGTTCTACAACGAACAATGCAAACTCTTTGACAATCAGTAAAAGAGTACAATCTTTTGATTTTGTAGTGTGAAAAATATTTTAGTCACTGAAATTCCACACAATTCATCCTTTTTCATCCCCCCCTTACAACCTCTTTTTTCATGGAAATTGAGAACGTGCAACAATTCCTATTAGATGTTTTTTAGCAGGATTTTCTTACGACTATGTTCATAATTATCAAACATAACTTGAGGTTATATTTAATAAATAATATAAAAATATATACAATTCACATAGCAAAATAATTGTCGCACACCCCCACAAATAACGATAAGTTGGAGGATACTAAAGTTTTAACAGTTACTGTTTAAATTTTTATTTTTTTCCCATTATTTTTTTCCATCTAAATCTGCTATAACTACCTTGTATCAAGTAAATAACTTATATTTAGATGAATATCTAAAAAATAGGGGGATAATTGATATAAATGTAATATTTAAAAAGTGTTGATTTTACTTCTTATTTGATTATCTTTTTAAATTAATCTACTATTGAATCTGTTTATTTCAAAGGGATTTTCTTTGATTAAATTTTCTATGGAAATTATATTTATCATGTCCAGTATTTCATCTGGATTATTATTTGTTATGATGGTTAATGCATCAAGTATTGCATCTTTATAGTCATAACTTACCAAGTAGACATTAAACTTGTTGAATTTATTCTTAAAACCCTTGATTTGATTGACGTGTTTTGTTTGTATGGAATAGGAGGAAAATTTACATTCTATAGCTTTAAATATGTCATTGAATATTAATATTACATCCCAGTTGTGACTGGAATAATCATCAAGTATGATATTTGATTCTTTATAAACATTACCGGTATCATATAATTTTTTCAGTAAATGATATGTGAATTCTTCTAGAAAAGCACCTCTGCAATTGCCCATATTGTAATATGAGTATGGTTTCCATTCACAAAATAAGTTATATATTTCAAAGTAAACTTCATTATATTTAGTATTTGATAATATTTTATTTTCAAAAAATGTTTTGTATTCATCTATGGAATATAATTCAAATAAATTTTTAATTATTTCGTGTACATCATAACAATCATGAAATTTAACTGCATAGTTAACTAATAAATTAAAATAATCATCTTTGATGTATTTTTCTTTACTTTTCAATGTAGTTTCATTTTCCATTATTGAAAAATCCACAAAAAACACTCCTCATTCTTTTTTTATTAGTTTTTGATAACGTTTAATTTATTTAAATTATTTTTTAAACCGTAAAAAGATGATATTACGGAACCTGGATCCTTGTGATTGAAACCGGAATCGGCAACGACAACTGCCATATTAATGTATGATTTAATTTTTTGATAAGTTTTATAATCGTTAACAGTTAATTTTGTGGAAATTATGTCTGAGAATTCAGAAAGACGTTGATAGTATAAATCATCAATTTCAAAACCATCATTTTCCAGATAATTTAAACTTCTGACACATTTGTCTATAAATGTTAATATTTTTGCAGAAGCCATATTTGTATATCTTCTAATGGGTAAATTGATTTTTAGGTTTTCTTGTATTGTACTGGAATTTTCTAATCTATAAGCCATAAAAATACCTTCTAATTATTTCAACGGTTAATCGTTATTGTTTTACTAAAATATAAATTGTATAATATTTGTTTATATAATATTATATTTATGTTCTATTATATTTTTTATGTTAATATTTTTTCAGATAAGAACTTAAGCATATCTTACTTGAATAGAGCTATGATAAATATCTCAGGTTAATCTTAAGATAAACTCCATAAATTTTATGATAATAATCTCTTTCCAAAATAATTTTTACAAGACCTAATTTTAAAATAAACCTTTTAATGCCTTTATTTATTCTATTAAAATAGTCATAACCCATCCACCAGATAGATAAATAATATCCATTTATAGATAAAACAAATACTTATAAATCGTTCTTCATATTACTTTTAACATACTTAAACTTATTAATAACCTATTTACAAATATAATAATTAATTAATCAACAAAAAAAGGACTATGTTAAACTTATTTTAATTGCATAGTCCGGTTGGTTAATTGCAAACATAAAAATTATGAAGTGATAAATATGAACAAGAATGTTAAAAGAATGTTCTTTGTAGCAACACTACTGGTTCTCCTAGTTGGAGTAACCGCTGTTAGTGCAAGGGATGTATCTGATGATACAACTTTGATTGAAGATGCAGACCAAACAGTAGCACCAACAGACGTGGCAACCACAACTACTAGTGATAATAGTGCTGAAACTACAAAGACTATAGAAAAAGAAGATAANNATTTAATCAAGCTACCATAACAATTCAAATAAGAAATGGAAATTCAAATGGTGGCACAGATATGAATTTAATTCTTAACCAAGTCATTGTTAATAAAACTCTTATAAATTATATTAACGGTAATTTAACTATTAAAGATTCAACAATTTATCAAGAAATTACAAATCATGGAAATCTAACAATTGAAAAATATGATTTTAAATTCAGCCATTGTTAATAATGGATTATTGATAATAACAGATGATGTGATTATCGGAGAAGAGTTCTATTTAAGTGGTTCTGGAAGTATAATTATAAATGATACTACCAAGGTTATAGAGTTTATAAATATATATAATGGTGATTACACATTAACAAATAAAAATATAAACTCTGAAAAAACGAACTTAGGAAACCTCACACTTGTAGAATGTAATGTTACAAATAAATTAACTAATGAAGGAAAATTAAACTTAACTAACACTATACTCAACTCAACAATTAACAATACGGGTGTAATTTACATTGATGATGACACAACATTTGGTGAAAATGAACAGATAATCGGTTTAGGAGACATCATAACCGATAACATTACGAGATTACTACCATACCCTGAAACAATATCGGNNAAATTAGGCAGTTTTGAAATAGATAAAGGAGCTAAAAATCTCCTAAAATTGAAAAAATTAATTCAGGATAAAAGAGAAGAACAAAAAGTAAACTTACCTGACCCAAGCTTTCTGGCAATCATAACCGGTACGGAATTTGCATATACACGCAAAGACGGAGTTAAGGTAATTCCTATCGGATGCCTAAAAAATTAAAAAAAGATTATTTGGCATGATTCAAAACAACTTCATCATCATCTCCTTCATATATTAAGAATCAAATACTTATTTCCTTAAAATAAGTAGTGCTAATTAATTCTTTTAAATTAAATATAAACTCATGATTGTTGGGATTACTCCAATTATTTCTTTTGTTAAAGTTTAGTAAATTACTATAAAACCAAAGCAGAGAAAACGGAAAATACATATCAAGCGAACAAACACCGTACTGATAAGAACATAAAAAAGCATTTTGACTCCACATCCTTCTTTTTTTAGAAAAAATATATTGCACATTATCACATGAAATCAGTCTATCCAAATAGTGAAAGTAGCTAAAGTCCATAGCATTAAATGTATAGAATAAGATACTACCAAATAACCAATCGCCAAAAAGCCATCCCCACATTATTGCGACACTCTAAAAAACATCCACAATAACTTGCAATAGAGATATCACACCCATTATATACTGCACTGCCCTAAAATTCATCCACCCCTCCATGAATAGAAGAAAGACCATTTTTACAAAAAATATGAAAACTTGGCAAAATTAGAAATCCAAATAAAAAAAAATAGATAAAAATAACAGAAATCCATTAATATCCATAACACATTACCATTTCCATCAGAAATACAAGAAACAAAAACCATCCCTGAAATAAAAACATTACGGGAAAGTAGAGAGAAAATAAACAAAACAACATCCAACAACGAAATAATTCGCCAAATACATATAAATAACAATTTACAAAATAAGTATCAAGCTTTAATCAATTATAATAAATACATATTAGATATTGAATAAAGTTTCAAAAAATATAATCATTGCGATAAGAAAAAAACAATAAGAGATGAATTTAGATGAACAGGAAAATAATCAAAATGTTCATAGCAGTTATGCTGCTTGTAGTACTTGTAGGAGCAGTAAGTGCAAGTGAAATATCAGATGAAACACTAACGGTGGATACATCTGATGTAGGGGATACACTAGTGCAGGATACAACACCTGCAACTATAAATGCACAAGAAAGTATAACAAATGAAGTAAAGGATAATAAAAAGATACAAAAAGAAGATAATGACGTGAAAACAGCAAGCAAAACATATGAAGTGAATGATTTTGACACGTTACATTCCGCATTACAAAATGATACCTATGATTCACTGACAATAAACATTAAATCAGACATTA
>MUZY01000239.1:3284-6741 GCA_003266065.1 Methanosphaera sp. rholeuAM130 | reverse complement strand
ACAGAAATCATAGACCCTCAAAGAGTGGAAAAAATAGCTTCAAACCTGCCGGAACTACCTGTTGTTAAAAAGGAACGTATAAAAGAAAGTTATGGATTAAGTGAGGATCTGGCAGAACAACTGGTTCAGGAAAACAATGCCGATTTATTTGAAGAGGTTCAAAAAGAGTTACCTAATATGGAATCTGTTAAAATAGCATCGGATATTGCATATACCATTAAAGATTTAAGACGTGACGGTTTGGATATCAGTAAGTTAAATAGGGATGTTCTGGTTGAAATATTCTCTCTTGTTGATAATAATGTCATAGCGGCAGCTGAAACGGAAGTAGTTCTTAAAGATGCATGTAATGGAATCAGTGCTGAAGAAAGCGTTAAAAAGAATAACCTTGAAAAACTATCCGATGACGTGGTAGAAGAGGGCATTAAAGAGATAATTAAAGAAAATGAATCCATGATTCTTGAACGTAAAATGGGTGCCATGGGTCCGTTGATGGGTAAGGCCATGGCCAAGTTTAAGGGTAAGGCTGACGGTAAAACCGTAAGCAGCATAATCAAGAAAGAGATAATGAATTTAACAAACTAGGTGATTATACATGTATGATGTTGTGATTATAGGTGCCGGTCCTGCAGGACTTACTGCAGGCATATATGCCGGAAGGGCCGGACTAGATGCACTGATAATTGACTCAAAACAGGTTGGTGGAACCGTTAACAATGCACCGCTTATTGAGAACTATCCTGCATTTGAGGCCATAGAGGGTATGAAATTAATAGAAATGATGGCTAGTCAGACCAAAAAATATGCCGAAATAAAGGAATTTACCCCCGTATCTGAGGTAAGTAAAACAAAAGACAATTTTATCATTAAAACAAGTGACGATGATATTGAAGCCAAAAATGTCATATTTGCCACCGGTACCAATGTAAGATCATTAGACGCACCTGGAATTGAAGAATATGCTGGTCGTGGAGTATCCTATTGTGCCGTCTGTGATGGTAATTTCTTTGTGGATAAAGAGGTGCTTGTTGTTGGCGGTGGAAACAGTGCAGCGGTAGAGGCACTTTATTTAAACAGAATTGGCGTTAAATGTTCACTTGTACACAGACGTGACAAACTACGCTGTGATGCCAAACTTCAAAAGGATTTAGAGGACAATAATATCAAGATTTACTGGAACAGTGAAGTTAAAAGTGTTAATGGAGACATATTTGTTGAAAGTGCAACACTCATCAACAACAAGACTAATGAAGAGATTACTGTTGACATAAATGGCATATTCCTATCTATTGGTCATGACCCTAACAGTCAACTTGCACAATCAAGCGGTGTTGAATGTAATGAATATGGATATATTATTGTTGACGAGAACATGGCCACATCCGTTGAGGGAGCATATGCTGCGGGGGATGTTACTGGTGGCATTAAACAGATAACCGTTGCCACAGCCCAGGGTGCCATTGCCAGCAGTGATATTCAATCAAAATTAATGTGAATGACATGACATTAACAGATGAATTATATTCCAAGATTAAGGATGACTTGCTGGGAGATTTTCCCGGTATTTCATCAATTACAAGAGAGTCAAATTCCATCATTATCAAGGCAGATAATGACACGTTATGGGAAGTATTTGAAGTACTTTATAATGGTGTTGAAAACATAGAGTTTAATTTAGATAACGAAGAAGCAGATATTACAATTAATTTTTAGGAGTTAAACCGTGAGACAAGAGAATCCGTATAGAATAAATAATCAGGCCAGATATGAGGTAAGAAATGAGAAAAAGGAAGCGAAACTAATTATTTTAAAGGCGGTTGGTTATCCATTGGAAAGCAATTACCTTGAATCACCGGAGATAGAGGTTACAAATAAGGAATTATTTGATATTTATGCAACTGACCAATGGAATGGGTATAAGGTACATAAGTACCAGTACATATTTGACCAGAAACTGCTTCCGGACTTTGCATATCAGATTGTGGATGTAAGGCCGGATAACTCATACATTACAAACAACACTTCCTTTTTATTATTGCCTACTGAAAAGAAATCAATTGAAAGCATACAGAATCAGAAGTACGTGGTGGATGATGTTATAGGCCAACAAAAGGCTAAGGATAAGAGTAAGATTATTACAAAATATCTTGAAAATCCAGAAAAGTTCAAAAATTGGGCTCCTAAGAATATCTTATTTTATGGAATGCCTGGTACCGGTAAGACTATGCTTGCACAGGCATTGGCCAATGAATTGGATGTTCCCATCAAAATGATTAAGGCCACCAGTTTAATCGGAGATCATGTGGGTGATGGTTCAAAACAGATTCATGAGTTGTATGAAGAAGCAAGAAACAACAAGCCTACTGTGATATTTATCGATGAGATAGATGCCATTGGTTTGGAACGTAAGTATCAAAGTCTGAGGGGTGATGTTACAGAGATTGTAAATGCACTTCTAACTGAGATGGATGGTATCGAGGATAATGATTCCATTATTACAATCTGTGCCACAAATAATCCGCAACTTCTTGATTATGCCATTAGAAGTCGTTTTGAAGAGGAGATTGAGTTTACTTTGCCGGGTAAAAAGGACAGGTTACTGATTCTTCAGACAAACATTGAAACTCTTCCTCTTGAAGCATCATTTGATGTGGACAATCTGGTTGATAAGACAGATGGCTTTTCAGGTAGGGATTTGAAGGAGAAAATACTTAAAACAGCTCTTCATAGGGCCATCAGCCAGTCTTGTGATGAGATTACTGAAGAGCATATTGATTATGCAATCTGTGAGTCTAAAAAAGAGGTTAAGACCATTGAGGACAAGATGTTTGGTTAACTCAATATTTTTTCCATTCCCCCCTATTTTTTTATTGAAAATTATATCATTATCGCTTTTTTTCAGGATATCGAGAGTGTGCAACAATTATGAGTATATAGTATACTTGTTCTTTGATGCTTATTTTATTATTTTAATATTTATTCTATTTTTTTAAGTTAGATCTATTAATATTTTATTTTTTGTTTGTTCTTTAAGTTCTAGATTATGTATTTTCACTATGTTTTGTGCTGTTGCCATGAGTGTTTGTTGCATTTTTGCATTTTCTAGGCCTAATATGTGATATTGTCTGTATTTCAGGGTGTATTTGTTGTATGCGAATCGTGGTTCTACCATTGGCATTCGTTTTTTGTATTGTTTTTGTCCATGTGGTGTTTCAAACTTATAGGCCAGTAATTCTTTGGCTTGGCTGGTGTAGTCTGTGAGTACTTTTCCTGTCATTTTATTGGTTAGGCATATGTTTTTTGAAGGGCATTTGCTGCATTCATGTGTGTAGTATATTATTCTGTCGTTGTATTTTCCAGGATAGACTTGTTGTACTGGTAATACTTTGTTTTCTGGGCAGATATAACAGTAGTTTTCTTCATCTTTTATCATGTTGTGTTTTGAAAATCCATCTTT
>MUZY01000239.1:0-3248 GCA_003266065.1 Methanosphaera sp. rholeuAM130 | reverse complement strand
ATGTATTGTTTGATTGGTATAATAACCGTTATCTGCGAGTATATCCGTGTTTTGTATTATTTGTTCTGATTCCTCTTGTGATATGTTTAATGCGTTTTGTAAAGTTTCTTGTGTTTTTTCTATCATGGGTATTAATTGTTTTTGATCATTTGCATCTTGTGTTACAGTTACTGCTATTATTAGTCCGTTTTTGTTGTCTACTGTTATTTGTTCGTTATATCCTGATTGCATTATTCCTTCCTTGTTAGGACTTTTGCGTGCTTCAGGGTCTGTGTAATTTACTGTGTTTTTACCACTTTTTTCTAGTTCTTCTTTGCATCTTTCTAATTTTTGTATTTGTTTATATGCTGTTTCGGGGTGTTCTATTGCTTGTTTTAGTATTTGTTTTCCACAGAAGTTTAAATCATTTTCATCAATTAATTCATACATTTCTTCGTCAAATTTGCTTTCATCATGTTTCATAGTGCTTTTCATTGGCTTTTTACGATAAGTATCCAACGTTTCCTGATCTTCTTCAATTTCCTCATCAGATTCAGGATGTTCTATTTTCTTTATGCTTCGTGGTTTTTCATTAGATTTTACTTTGATATTTTTAGATTCTTTTAAAGCTTCTTTAATCCGTTCTTTATTATCATTATCGTTTTTAATGGTTTTATTTTGTCGATTTTCTAACGCTTTGTTCTCTTCTTCATCAGTTATGATTCCTTTGCGAATGATGTATAAAAGTTTTAAAACATCTTCATTGCTTAAATTATTGTATTTATTAGCATATGCCCTGGTTTTACTCCCATCAATACTAATGCTGTCAAAATCAATCAGATTACGATTATGTCCATAATTAATTGTTTCCAGGAAAACTTTTTCTATCAAATCATTGTGTTCACGTTTAAAAGCTGCAATAGTACTGAAAACAGGAGTTTGAAATCCAGCTAAATACATAAATACAATATTTTCACGAACAATACGTTCCAACTTACGACTACTATGAATAGAATATATCGTGCCCAAAAGTATTATTCGTACCAGCATAGCGGCAGGATAAGCCTTTTGACCAGGAGTATCAACATATTGAAAATCAATTTCACTAAAATCAACACAATTCACAAGTTTCTCTATAAAAAAACAAACATGATCCTCAGGAATCAAAGTCCTAATATCTGTAGGTAACAAAAATGTTTGACCAATAGTATCTTCACGTAAAACCATAAATAACAAAACCATTAATAATCTTATTCTATATAATATATTTATAAAAGGTTATATTTAAATATACCTATAAAACAAAAACCATAATTCAAATATAAATCAAAATAAAAAATTTATCAAAAAATAAAAATAGACAATAAAATAAATTAAAAATAAAGAGATTTAAAGTAATAAAAAATTACTCATTTTGGGAGAGTTGTCGCACACCCTCTTTAGTCTGTTTTTATTTTTTTATTATATTTTTTTGAAACGGACTATTTGTTTAATCTTTATGTCATTTGTGCTAGTGCTATTAATAAATAGTATTTTGGTGAGGTTTAAAGTTAGTTTTTTATTGTTAACTTAATCTTTTTAGTAAACCCATTATAATAATAGTTGTCTCCTAGTTTTATGGTCATGTTGTATGTTTTAGCTTTGTAGTTTTTTGTTGGTAATGTGAAGTCAAGTAGTCCATTGTTTAATTTTTTGGTTAATACTGTTTTTCCATTTAGTTTTATGCAGTATGTATCGTTTCTTTGCATAGTTTCTCCGTGTGCGTCTTTGATTAGTGTTTTTATGTGTAGTGTTTTTCCCTTGGTGATTGTTTGATCTTTGATGTTTAGTGTGGTGTTTATTCGTTGTATATTGAATGTATGGGTGGCGTCCAGGCGTTGGTACTGCTGGTTTCCGTATACTACTGTTATGTTGTGTGTACGGTTGGTTTTAAGCAGCGGTAGTTTGTAGGTTAGGTTGCAGATTCCGTTGGTTGTTCGTGGTGTACTGATTGTTTTGCCATTTATTTTCACAGCTATTTTCTGGTCTGGTACTTCTTTTCCCGTGTTTTTGTCTGTTATTTTTACTTGTATTGTGATATTGTCCTTTGTGTAGATTGTCTTGGGTAGGGTTATCATGGCTGTGGCTTTGAGTTGGGCTATTGTCGCATTGCTGGTGACTTGTTTTATATTATAATTGTTTGATCCTGTGTATGTGGCTGTGATGTTTATCTGTTTTCCAGCCCATTTGACTGGTATGTCGTAGCTTAGTGTGCTTGTTCCGTCTTTTACTGTTGTTTGTAGTGTTGTATTATCACGGTTTTTTAGTGTTATTCCGTTTATTTTCCATTGTATTTTTCCCTCGTTGAGGGGTACATTGTCGGTTGTTGTCACGCTACAGGTGAGGTTGTTATTTTTGCCTGCAGTTATGGTACTTTTTACTATGTTAATTTTTGGCGTTTTCTTGTTTACGGTTATTGTACATGTGATTTTGGCTTCGTTGCATGTTATTGTTATAGTGTGTTTTCCTGTCTTGTTAAGTGTAATGGGTATGGTGATGATTCCGTCTTGTATTTTATGGGTGGTTGTCTTATTGTTTATTGTTATCTTGGCAGTTCCTGTTTGTATCTTGTATCCTTCTTGTGTGGTAAAAAAGGAGGTGTAGGTGATTGTTTCACCTACCGTTGCAGTTGTGTCTGTCGCGGTTATCACGGTTTTATCTGTTGTGGGTTTTATTATTTGTATTGTGAATTGTTTTTTTGTGTCTGTGTATGTTGCTGTGTTGTCATGGTAGTTTGCTGTGATAGTGTATGTTCCCTCTTTTGTGTATTTGTAGTCTAGTCGTGCTTGTCCGTTTTTTAAGCTTGCTTGGCTTAGTGTTTTGCCATTAGACGTGAAGGTTACTGTTCCTTTTTGTATGTTTTTGTTCATGCTATCTGTTACCTTTATGTTTATGGTGTTTGTCTGGTTTATTTGTGCTATTGTTTTTTCTGGTTTTATGTTTACGAATTCTTGTGTGGTTATTGTGGCTGTTTTCAAGGTCTTAGTGTTTGGTATTGTGAGTGTTGTCGTGTTTCTTGCTCCGGTGAATGCGTTTCTTTGTCCGGTTACTACTTCGAGTTGGTATGTGTCATGTTTGTATTCTAGTTCTGGTAGTGTTATGTCTATTTGTCCGTCTTGTATGGTGTAGTATTGTGGCTGGCCTTTGCTGGTTTTTAGTGTTTGTCCGTTTAGTTTTACTAGTGCCGTGTTTTGTCCTGTTAGTGTGTGTCCTGCTTCATCACGTATTTG
>MUZY01000264.1:3790-3973 GCA_003266065.1 Methanosphaera sp. rholeuAM130 | reverse complement strand
ACACTGCTAATATTAATGGTAATACCGCTTCAGTTACTTTAAATAAATTAACATTTGGTGATTATGATATTGCTGTTTATTATAATGGTAATAATAAATATAATAAGGCTAATGCTACTGGTAAAGTAAATATTTATAAATTAAACACTACTGTGGATGCTGTATCTGATGCTAATGTTATTA
>MUZY01000264.1:3439-3590 GCA_003266065.1 Methanosphaera sp. rholeuAM130 | reverse complement strand
CCTGTTGGCGCTAATTTGATGATTGCTGGTAATCACACTGTTCGTGCTGTTTATGCTGGTAGTTCAAGATATGTCTCAGGTGAAAATACAACTAATTTCACAGTAATTAAAAAAGACCTAACAATAGACCTTAATGTAAATAACATCAAAG
>MUZY01000264.1:3009-3288 GCA_003266065.1 Methanosphaera sp. rholeuAM130 | reverse complement strand
TTATGAAATGAATGTTACATATACTGATGTTACTGATAATGCTACTAAAGTTACTGTAAGTTTACCTGATGATGCTACTGGAATTGTTACTATTATTATTAATGGTACTAACTTTACTGGTGTAATTTATAAAGGTAAAGCTGTAATTGATGTTGTTAATTTAACTGCTCCATTATATCATTATGTTGCAGTATGGGATGGTGATGAAAAATACGTCAACGGATCTAAAGCAGGTATTATTCACAATAAAGAATATCGTGATGATTCACAGGTAATTGT
>MUZY01000264.1:2312-2929 GCA_003266065.1 Methanosphaera sp. rholeuAM130 | reverse complement strand
GGTTTAACCAATGGTACTTATGAAGTTTTCGTTACTTATTTAGGTGATGAAGTATTCTATCCTAGTGAAAACACAACAAGCTTTAATGTAGTTAAGTATAATTCATCTATAGTTATCAGTGATATTGATGCTGTTGTTGGTGAAAACGTCACTGTTAATGTTACAGGTCCAAGTGATGCAAATGGTAATGTGGAAATCATAATTGGGGAAAGTAAATACACAGTTGTTATGAGCAATGGTATTGCAACATTAAACACTACTTTTGCAAAACACGGTATATTTACAATTTCTGCAGTTTATCTTGGAAATGATAAATATAATGGTAGCATTAACGAGTCATTAGCTGTTGTTCATCCTGTAACTACCAGTATTGTTGTAAATGCAGCTGATATTAAAGTAGGTGAAAATGCAACTGTTATTGTTAGTGTTCCTTCTGATGCAACAGGTATTGTTACAATAACTGTTGATGGAAAATCTTATAATTCAACAGTATTTGTTGGAAAAGCAATATTTACTATTCCTGATTTGATAAATCAAACTTATAATGTTGTTGCTGAGTATAGTGGTGATGATAAGTATGATTTCAATACTAATGAAACAACATTCAATGTTTTCAA
>MUZY01000264.1:722-2282 GCA_003266065.1 Methanosphaera sp. rholeuAM130 | reverse complement strand
ATTACTTCACCTATCAGTGGAGGTATTGCTCGCTTTAACTTAAACAATGTTGGAAACGGAACCAATGTTACATTTGTATTTGACGGTGATGATAAATACTTAGGATTTAATACCTCAGCTTTATTGATTGATTCAGGTATTAAGCTAAGTTCTGCTTTATCTATTATGATTTCCAATATTCGTGTAGGCGATAATGCAACCATTATTGTAGGTGTTACAAAAAGAGCTTCAGGTAACATTACAATTACTATTGGAGATAGGACATTATCAAAAGAAATTGTTGACGATAAAGTAACATTTGTTGTTGATGGTTTGGCTTATGGAACATATAATGTAACTGCTAGTTATAGTGGAGATTCCAAGTTCCTTGCATCCAATATAACTTCAAGTATTTATGTTGCTAAATATGATTCAGCTGTTGTAGTTACTGTCAGAGATATTTTCGTTGATGATGATGCAGTTGTTGAGGTAACTGTTTCTGGTAATGCAACTGGTAATGTGACTATTGCTATTGAGTCTGTAGGTTATTTCGAAACTCTTGATATTGATGGTAATAAGGTTATATTTAGTGTTCCTGGTTTAGGATATGGTAATTACACTGTTGTTGCTACTTATAATGGTGATTCTAAATACTTAATCAGCAGTGCTAATGCTTCATTTAATGTAAATAAATTGAACATTACTCCTAATATCAACTCAACTTCTGTATTGGATAATAAAACTACTGTAACTGTCATTGTTCCAAATGATGCTGTCGGTGAAATCGAAATTTCATTAAATGGTGTTAACTTCTTTGGTAGAATTGAGGATGGTAAGGCTGTTATTAATTTAACAGATGTTGGTGACGGTAGTGAAATTACTGTTATTTTCGAAGGTGATGACAAATACAACGGATTTGTTGCAGATGCTGTAATTACTGATCAGGGTGTTAGAATACATCCATCTATCACTGTAGGCACTGATAAGGATGTTTACTTGGCAGATGATGTTGCTGTTATTACAGTTGTTGTTCCGGGTGATGCTCGTGGTAATGTAACAATCAAAATCAACGGTCAAACTGTGGGTGTTGAAAACATTACTAACGGTAAAGTAATTTATAACTACACTGTTCCTTCATCAGGCACATTTACTGTTGAAGCAATATATAATGGTGATTTAAAATACTCAAGCGCTACTAACTCAACTTCATTTGATGCTGATAAGGTTAATTCAACTGTCAATATTGAAGTTAATAATACTGCTGTAGGTAATGAAATAATCATTGTTGTTAAAGTACCTGGTGATGCTACCGGTATTATCAGCATTGTTGTTGATGGTAAATCATATAATAAGACAATCTCTGCTGGAGAAGCTGTATTTAATATTACTTCATTAAATAAAGGTAATTATTCTGTATTTGCTAGTTATGATGCTTCTGGTGATGTTAAATATATTGGAGGTACCAATACAACTGGCTTTGAAGTATTAGGTAAGTCAACTCCGATTAGTGTTGTTGCAGATCCTGTTACTTATGGTGAAAATGCTTTAATTGTCATCACTGTTGATAATGGTGCTACTGGT
>MUZY01000264.1:0-638 GCA_003266065.1 Methanosphaera sp. rholeuAM130 | reverse complement strand
GGTGATGCATCTGGTGTTATAACAATTACTGTTGGTGGTGTGAAATATAATGCTACTGTTGGTAGTGGACGTGCATTGTTCAATATTTCTGGTTTAACTGCTGGTAAATACCTTATTGAAGCAATATATAGTGGTGATACTTATTATGCTGAAGGTGTCAATAATACTGTTGAGTTTACTGTTAAAACAACCCATTCTGTTATTGTTGAAGAGATGGCCCGTGGTTATGGCTCTGGTCTTGATTATCAGGCTACATTTACTGATGAAGTAGGTAATCCTTTAGCAAATACAAATGTTACTTTTGCTGTTGGTGGTAAAGAGTACACTGTTATGACAGATGCAAATGGTGTTGCTAAACTTAATGCAGGTATTGATCCGGGTATGCATACTATTGGTGTTGTAAATCCTATAACTGGTGAGAAATCATACAGTACTTTGAATATTGTCCCTAGATTGGCTAATAATACTGATATTGTTATGGACTTTAGAGACGGTACCAAGTACATTGTTCGTGTGATGGGTGATGATGGTAAACCTGTCGGAGCTGGTGAATTAGTTGTTATTACAGCTAACAATGTCCCATATAAGGTTAAAACAGATAAAAATGGATATGCTCGTTTGAATTTGAACTTGAATCC
>MUZY01000197.1 GCA_003266065.1 Methanosphaera sp. rholeuAM130 | reverse complement strand
CAAAGATATTCGTTTCCATATCATTGCGCACAAATTCCATGTTGAACTATTGGTTACTGAAAAATAAATAAATATTTGAATGATTTGACGTTCAAAACGAATTTAAAATGAAAAAAAACATGAATAACAGAATGTATTTTAATGTGTCATTTAAAGAAAATAAATATATTATGAAGTACTTATATAATAATATAGAATATTGTAGGTGTTTTGGAATAATAATACCATGTCAAGTAATACCACAAAAGCAAACAACACAGTTAAATATAGATGAAATATGTGTTCAAAATAATTATCAAAAAGTATTGCTGTTGAGTATTATTCCTGCTTAAAAACACTCACATTAATATACAACCTTTCATCCAGAACAGATAAGGAAGTAATACTATGAAGAATATAGGAATCAATGGATACGGAACCATAGGTAAAAGAGTTGCAGATGCTGTATCTCTTCAAGATGACATGAAAATCGTTGGAATAACAAAAAGAACCCCTGACTTTGAAGCAAAAACTGCTGTAGAAAAAGGATATGATTTATACATAAGTGTTCCTGAAAGGGAAAAACAATTCGAAGAAGCGGGAATTGAAGTAAGCGGTACTGCTGATGAATTGTTTGAAAAACTTGACTTGGTTGTTGACTGTACTCCCGGTGGAGTAGGTATTGCAAACATGGAAGAAACCTACAAAAAAATAGGCTTAAAAGCTATCTTTGAAGGTGGAGAAGACCATGATCCAATCGGTACTTCATTCAATGCGGAAGCAAATTACGAGGAAAGCCTCGGCAAAGACTATGTAAGAGTAGTTTCATGTAACACTACAGGTTTATGTCGAACACTTAAACCAGTCAATGACCTTGCCGGAGTAAAAAAGGTAAGAGCGGTTATGGTTAGACGTGCGGCAGACCCTAACGATGCTAAAAAAGGTCCAATCAATGCCATCAAACCCGTTACAACTGTTCCTTCACACCATGGTCCGGACGTTCAGACAATCATCGAGGGCATGGACGTTATGACGATGGCATTGGCCGTTCCTACGACCTTAATGCATATGCACAACATTATGGTCGAACTTGAAAGCGATGTATCAACCGATGACGTGCTTGATGAATTCGAAAAGGCGTATCGTGTAATGCCTGTGGATGCCGGCCTTAAATTAGGTTCAACCGCAGAGTTAATGGAATATGCTAAAGATCTAGGTAGAAGTCGTGGCGACATGTATGAGATACCTGTATGGAAAGAATCCGTAAATGTTGTAGATGGAGAACTATTCTATATGCAAGCCGTACACCAAGAATCCGACGTAGTACCTGAAAATGTTGACTGTATAAGAGCAATGCTCGAATTAGAAGAAGACGGTGAAAAATCTATCTTGAAAACCAATAAAGCAATGGGTATACTCTAGATATACTCCTTTTTATCCCCCTTCTTCTTTTGAGTACAATTATACTTTATTAACTCTTTTAAAAAAGTTCAATTTAAGGAAAAAATACTCCATAAATATTTTTAATTAAGAATAAATAAATATTAAGTATTGAAGAAAAAAATTATAAAAAAAAATAGGATGTTGAATAAATGTTTGTTCAAAAAATACGATTAAGCGGACATATCATAGATTCTTTTACTCTTCAAAAAGTCATGGATACGATTATCGACCAGGATGGAGATTATGAAATAGAAGAATTGAATGTTGGAAAGCACAACAATGATATCAGTACTGCCAGAATCAGAATAGAATGTGAAAATGAAAAACGGCTAGATAGAATATTAGATATGGTAACTGACTTAGGTGCACAGCTGATAGAGGAAGAGGAAGTGGAACTTGTTGCATCAGCCAAGGATGCTACCGTACCCGACAACTTTTATTCAACAACCAATTATATTACTAAAATCTATTATGATAAACGATGGATTAATATAGACAATATTGAAATGGATTGTTTGCTGGTTGTGGATGAAAAAAATAAAACGGCTTGCTGTAAACCATTGAACACCATTAAAAAAGGTGAAATGATAGTTGTTGGACATAAGGGTGTTAAGGTAATCCCACCGGAGAAATCACGTGGAAAAAATACATTTGAATTCATGAACAGTGAAGCATCCGCTGAGAAACCTACACGAAGCATTATCCGCAATGTAGCCACACAAATGAAAGAAATTAAAGATAAAGGCGGTAAAATTGTTGTTGTAGGTGGACCTGCAGTTATACATACCGGTTGTGCACCAATTCTTGCCGATTTGATTAAGGAGCATTACGTTGACAAATTGTTTGCAGGCAATGCACTTGCTACCCATGATATTGAAAATGCATTGTATGGTACCAGTTTAGGCGTTAAGACCAAAACCGGAGAACTTGTAGCACACGGACACAAACATCATCTCTGTGCAATCAATGAGATAAACAAGGCAGGCAGTATAAAGGACGCCGTTGAACAAGGAATACTTACCAGCGGCGTAATGTATGAATGCGTTAAGAATAATGCACCATACGTACTGGCAGGCAGTATCCGTGATGACGGACCTCTTCCCGATGTGATTACAGATTCGCAAGTTGCCCAGCAGCGTATGCGAGAGGAAGTTCAGGACGTTGATATGGTCATCATGATTGCAACACTTCTTCACAGCGTAGCAACCGGAAATATTATACCAGCACGCATCAAAAGCGTATGCGTAGACATCAGCAACGCCAGCGTTACAAAACTGGCAGACCGTGGAAGTGCACAGGTAATCAGTATTGTAACGGATATCGGATCGTTCTTACCGATTTTATATGAAGAGTTGCATAAACTTGAAGAATAGAAAAATATTTTTACCACCTGAAATGATGAGGAATTAAAATGAACATACTTAGTATAGTGCTATTGGTTGTAGGTTTTGTCCTTCTTATTAAGGGAGCTGATTTCTTCGTTGAAGGATCAAGTGATCTTGCCAACAAGCTGAAAGTTCCATCGATGATTATCGGACTTACCATTGTAGCTTTGGGAACAAGTGCACCTGAAGCTGCCGTATCTGTAGCATCAGCCATTACAGGCAGCAATGCCATTGCAGTCAGTAACGTTATTGGAAGCAACATATTCAATATGCTTGTTGTAGTCGGAGCGACTGCGGTAATCTATAGAATAACCATTGAAGAACAAAGTCTTAAAATTGATTTTCCATTCCTGCTGGTTAGCTGTGTAATATTATTAATCTTCATAATAACAGGTAATGAAATTACCCGCATTGAAGGAATCATACTCCTGATTATGATTGTCGGATACATTTCATGGCTAATTATTGAGGCAAAACGAGATCAGGCAAACATGAGTGTTGAAGAGTCACACCTGTCAACGAAAATAATTGGACTATACATTATCGGAGGATTAATTGCCATTGTTATAGGTGGTGATTTGGTGGTAAATTCCGCTAAAGACATTGCACTTAGTTTGGGCATGAGTGAAACACTTGTTGGTCTTACCATTGTGGCCATCGGTACATCCTTGCCCGAACTGATAACGAGCATTACTGCAGCACTTAATAAAAAACAGGATATAGCATTGGGAAACGCCATTGGAAGTAGCATATTCAATATTTTATTCATACTTGGTTTGACCAATGTAATCAGTCCCATTCAAACAACACAAGTCATGTTAATCGATACCGTTGTTATGATAGTTCTTCTTGGAATATCATACATATTGGCATATGACAAACAGGACTTTAACAGAAAAGATGGTATCATATTACTTGCAATCTTCATAGTTTACATGATATTTATCATAATCAGAAATTAAATTTCTTCCTTTACCTTTTTTTATCATAAAACAACCAGTTTACAATAATTAGATTTTAACTATCTTATTTTCTAAATATACTATATAAATTGGATTAAAAAGCTATTTTTATGAATGAATAATCCGTTAAATATTTAAGTAATCAAGCTTAATATTTAATAAGGATGGTGTAATTTATTATAGAGAAAAAAATTATTAAACAATTATTACCGATATTATTTATACTTTCAATATTAATGTGTTTAACTTGCGTTTCTGCAAGCCAAAGCAATGACATAACTAGTCAAAAGCAAATAATATCCAATGAAAATTCAATCTCAACAGACGATGCGGTCAATGCCGCACAAGTTAACAAAGATACATATACCAATACAAAGGATAATTCCGAAAATAATGTAATGTCACAGGACATAAATAGAAAGACAGAAGATAATTGCTGTCGAACGAGTGACACGACGGGCAACACGACAACATCCGCAAAGTCAGATATACCAGTTAAAGAAGAAATCAACATCAAAACGTCAGACGGCAATAAAGTGATATACGTCAGCACGAAGGGTGACGACAATAACGTTGGAAGCAAAAACAATCCAAAGAAAAGCATTAAAAACGCTTTAGAAACTGCGAGCAATTATGGGACAATCTACCTGTCAAGTGGAACGTACCTTGAACATGGAATTCTGATAAACAAGAACATCACGATAGTTGGAGAAAATCCCAAAACAACTATCATAAATGCTCAAAGCAAACATTTGTTCACTATAGCACCAAACACCAGAGTCAGCATACAGTTATTAAGTATTAAAAATACTTTTGATGACAATGGTGGTGCAATATGCAACAAAGGTGATTTAAGCCTGAAACATGTACGGTTATACTCAAATCAGGCAAGAAATGGTGGTGCAATATACAACATGGGAAAATTATACACGTTTAAATCATTTTTTACCGCCAACAGTGCCAAATATGGTTCATGCATATATAACACCAACTCATTGGAGGCAAACAAATGTGTATTTACCTCAAATAAGGCCAGTCAATTTGCCGCAATATATTCAAACTCATACATGAATCTGATTTCATGCAACTTTACAAGTAACGTAAATTCAAGCATACTGATAGAAAAATCCACAAAACAAAGCAGTATAAGCAGTTGTTTATTTACAGACAATAATGCCGTTCATGGTGCCGGTATATACAATAAGGAATCCCCACTGGAAGTCAAAAATACATACTTTGAAAAAAATACCGCCACAAACTACGGAGCGGCCATATACACAACCGGAAAAACAAGCATAAAAGACTGTAAATTCAAAAGCAACAAGGCATATAACGGAGGAGCCGTTGCAAATAAAAACGTTACAACAATTACAACTTCAACATTCGAATCAAACACCGCGACAAATGAGGGAGCAGGAGTTTACAATAGTCTTGAATTAAAAGTAACAGATTCCACATTTAAAACAAACAAGGCAAAAAACGGTGGAGCAATAAGCAGTACCTCAAATACCAAGAAAGAACTAGACATAGATTCATCCACATTCCTGTCCAACAATGCCCAACTTCATGGATCTGCAATATATGTAACAAATAAAAATCAGCTGGTGCTTAAAGACTCATTAATATCCTATAACAACAACGAATCAGTATACGTCAGATGTGACGGAGACATATTGAACACCATACATAATTGTAACTTAACCAAAAACAGGGGTTCTGCAGGTTCAGCTGTATTCAACCATAAATCAGTACTTAGAATTACAAAATCAATCATCGACAAAAACAACAATACCATTAAAGGGGCAATATACAATAACCATGGAAAGACTACAGTTAATTACTGTATTATAGGTGAAAATAATAAGATTGACATAGCCAATTATAATGGAAGCGTCAATGCCAATTACAATTGGTGGTTGAAAAATTCAGTCGATTCACAGAATGCCAACGGATTTACAGTGAACAATTGGATTTACTTCAAAATGGACAGCAGCACCTATGAGATAAACAAAACAGGCACGACCACCATACGTATCGACCGAGTGTATGATGGTACGTCATTTACCAGCATAGACGCTACTAACCTACCGTCATTCACGTTTACAATCAATATAAATGGTGGAGGCATATCCAAGAACATAACAAAAACCGTTACAAATGGAGTCTGCAGTGAAAACATCATTTTTACCAAGGAGGGCGATGTAACCATTACGGCATTCACATATAACACCAAATTAACCGAGAAATTTACGCTCAAAAGCAACCTCATCAAGTCCAAAATAACGTCCTATTTTGTACAGATAGGTTACGATGTGACAAAAAGCATGGTGAATTCCTGGATAAACGTTGGAGTTACTGATGTTTACGTTCAGGTAAGGGTTTCTACATCTGATACTGCAAATTTAAGAAATGTGGCAACGCTATGTAAGAATACGCCAATACGTGTTCATGCATGGGTAATATGTTTCGAAAACGATGATGTCTCCGAATCAAGACAAAACGCCGTGAAATCATTTATCTCAAATGTGATTAAAATCAATGGTGTTAACGGAGTATGCCTTGATTATGTAAGGTATTCCGGATTAAGACTGAATCTTGTGGATTCAAATAAGATTACCCAATTTGTAAAGTCAGTCAATACCCTAATAAAAGGATATGACAGAACATTACTGTTATCGGCATGCGTATTTGCCGAGAAAGCAGCTACTGTTACATATTACGGCCAAAATTACTTGGAGTTAAGCAGGTATCTTGACGTGATGCTGCCTATGACATACAAATATGAATATAACGCGGGACGTGAATGGTTAAAATCATCCACCGAATATGTTGTCAGCCATGCCAAGTACTGTAAGGTAGTCAGCGTGCTTCAAACCTATGACAAAAGTCTGTCAAGATTATCACAGGCAGAATTGGAAGCTGATGCCAGAGCGGTCATGTCTGTCGGTTCATACGGTTACAGCTTATTCAGATGCGGATTGATTAGTACTTATCCCAAAAGTGCCGTAAACCTATAGAAAAAAATAAAATTAATGAAAAAAAGGATTAGAGAAAAAAGATAATCTCTAATTCCTTACATTTAATATGGATTGACTTGTTGCATGCAGATAACAGTTAGTCTCACCTGTTTTTATTATTAAATCGTAATAACCTTCCTTAAGATTTCCCAAAGTGTAGTTATAGTCGATGATTCCATCTGTAGCATTTATATTTGCAATTGTCGTGCCGGCTATTTTAATGTTAACCAGCTTGTTTGATTTTATTATGTTTCCATTTTTATCCGTTATGTTTGCCTTGATGTTTATCACCTCATTCTTATGTGCTGTAATATTTTCCACGTTTATCTGCTGATAATTTTTTGCGACAAATAACTTGAGGTTGGTTGTTGACTGTATGACATTCTGTGTATCCGCCGTTACGATTGTAATGTTATATTCCTTTTGAGAGAGATTTTCCGGCAATTTATATTGATATTCTATCATTGAATCGGTCACGTTCATTGTTGCTATTGTCAGATTGTTTATTTTAATAGCGACAGGTATTCTGTCCGTCGTTAATTTGTCCTCCTTGTATATTGTTGCCTTTATTGTTATCGTTGAATTTGCGTTTGCATAGATGTTTTTGGCCAAGACCTTAATTGTGCTTCGCTGGTTTATCAGTGTTCCATTCCATTGTGAACTTTCATATAAGCCTGTCGTGGCCGATTTTATTGTTATGGAGTAGTTTTCGTTGTTGTATTCATTAGGATATGTTGAGAGTATCTGTCCGTTTGTTGTGTTTGTCGTGATTATTGTCAGATTATTTAATTTTATTGCCACCGGAATACTTTTGGTAACCATTTTATGGGTTAAACTGTCATATAACTGTGCTTTGAATATCAATTGGTCGCCTTTTTTTGAGTATATGTTTTCTGATTTAATGTATGTCTTTCTGTTTTGCAGTTTCAATGTTATGTTTTTTCCAGTGGATGAATATGTCATTGTCTGACCGGCGATTACTGTCATATTGTATTGAGTTTGGGTGTAGGAGCTGTTCAATTTTAGCCTGTACTGCAAAGTGCCGTTATTGATGAATCCCTGATATATTGTTTTATTGTCTATTTTTATTTGAACGGGTGTTCTTGTTTGTATTAATCCATTGTTGTCATTTAATGTCAAGTTCAACAGTACATCTTCCAGTTTAAGACTTGTTATGGAGTTTGGTGCCACTATGTATGTGCTGTTTCTGTTTACATTCAACGTCACGTTTCTTTTAGCCGCCTTGTACTTCGTTGTATTTTCAGTTATGAGTTCCACAATGTATTTGCCGGTAGATTCGCAGGAAGTAATGTTGACTTCCAACAATCCGTTCGTGAAGTTTGTGGAAATTGTTTGATTGTTGTAGATTAACTTAACGTTTATTGTGTCCGTTATTAAATTTGATTCGTAATCTGTCAGGTTTGCCTTTAATGTTACCGTCTCGTTGGGGGTTGTTCTTATCGTTGACTGTGCGTTAATGTATATTGTCTTTGGCGTGACTATTTTTTCTATGGTTGTCGTGTTGTCTGATGGAGCATATCTCTTTGATCCCAGGTACTCTGCATATACTGTGTAATTGCCGGATGGAAATTCGCCCATGTCATAGAAAGTGTTAACCGTGTTATTTTGAACGGCACATGTATATATTAATGTATTGTTGAGATATATTTTTACATTACCCTCGGATATATTTGAATAATCCCTTGCAAAAACATAAGTTGTTATGTTAAGCATGTTTTTATTTGATAGGTATTTTGATATGCTTATAGTTGTATTCGTTTTGTTTTGTTGTATTCTGGTATTCAATGTCGAATCGTCGAAATAATCCGAGTTCGTATATCTTAACTCGACATCATATTCGACACCGGGGACATACTCCACAGGCAACCTCACTTTAGCGGAGTTATTGCTTACGTTTGCACTTGATGCCAATACGCCATCAACATAACAGTCCACCATACCGTCGTCGACTGCATTATTGTAGGAATACAAGTTCAAGTTTATGTTTATCAATCCATCATCATCGATTGTGGTGTTCTTGACGTAAAGTGTAGTTTTATACTTGTTTATCGTCAAAGTAGTGTTAATCTCGGATTCCGTGTACTTGTCGCTTCCATAATAAACGATTTTCAGGCTGTGATTTCCATAACTTAACGTGTACGGAATGACATAGCCATAACTGACCGTATTGTTCGTTATTTGACCTGTCTGGACGGTCTCGTCATCAAGGAAAAATTCTATTAATCCTTCATCCGTATCGTCAACATAGTTATATACGGATGCCTTCAGATTTACTGAAGCATTCCTGTATGTCGTTATGTTATTTGCATATATGACCGTTTTAATCCTGTTTACCTTTAAGGTCGTTGTGTATGATGCATCCTCAAAGACGTCACTATCCGTGTATAGAGCCCTTAATTCATATGTGCCTTCAAGGTAATTTGTCAGATTCAATGGGATTGACGATATGTCGGATGTGGCATTTTCCGTGTATACGAGTAGGTTATCCACATAAAGTTCGATTCTGCCGTCAACAATTCTTGTCTCATTGTTTATGGTTAGCGTTACATCGCTTTGTGATGAATGGTAAGCTGTGACACTTGGAACGTATAGTGTCAAATGTCTTTTGGCAACGTTGATTAATTGATAAAGCTCCAATGATTCATAGTATTCATCGCCGTCATATGTGATTTTGATTATTTCACGATTACAGCTTCTGGCAATTGTTATGCTATTGGTTGAATCGTTGAGGTTTACACTTTTTATCAGTTGCCCGTTGTGGTATAATCCAAGGGTAGCATCCGATACGTATTGCTCGTCAGACAACAAGTCGAATGTCATGTTTATGTCGTTGTCGTCTGTAAAGTTAGTGGTGAAGTTAGTGATATATGTTGGATGCCTTGTGATTTCCAAGCTTGCACTGGTATCAGTTGATTCATAGATCAAACTTGCAGTATACTCCACATATACTCCATGTATCCCGGCTTCAAGGCCATAGGTGTCAAATTCCAGGGTGTTATCCGAATGAGACAGGTTATGGGTTGCCACCACGTCATCATCAACGTAGAATATGAGCACTCCATCGGCCACGTCACTGGAGTTAAACTGTACATTGATTGATACGACATCATTGACTCTGCACGTTAAATCATCCACTTCAATGGATATTGACTCCTTTTCATTTGGCAGTTTTTTGATATTTTTTGATTCTGACATTTGTGTTTTTAAATTGATATCCGAATTTGGCCAAAAATCATCCTTCATTTCTGATTTTTGATGTGCATATCCATAGGACATTGTTTTAGAATCGGCACAGCCAGTTATACCGGCACGTCGCGTGCCAACATCCACGCTGTCACCATTTGTTTTAGCAACACTTGTTTTGCTTACCTCATCAGCTGCCTGGATGTATGTAGCCATCGATGAGCTAGCGTTCTCATTTGATACTTGGGAGGTTATGCTTAAATTCTCACATGATGCATATGATTTTTCGCCTGTGGAAAAATCGCCATTTGAATCTACGTGTGCTGCACTTAATGCTTGAAGACCAAAGGTTAACATCAAAGTGAATACGAGAAGTATAACCATATTTTTAGACTTGATCATTTATTTTTCTCCATTATCTTTTATTATCGGAGGTCAACAGGAAATGTTCTTTCATTTACATTAGGTTTTTGTTGGAGAGATTTTTTCACTATTGACCTCCAAAGTATAATATGTCCAACTCCGGACAATTGCACAAATGGATACTGCAGTTAATAATACCTGCAATCAATCTGCATATGAAGGAAAAAATAAAAGTATTATAGGGTCTGATTATAAAGATAATAATAGGTAAGACAAAAATAATAGCCAAAACAAAAAAAGATAATCTTTGAAAATTAGAGATATACTTATAACAGATAATAATTAAAAAAAAATGGGATGTTTAAAATATGAAAATCGTTGAAAAAAAGATTGCCGATCAAAAAGTAGCATATGTACCGCACACTGACAGTTTCAGTAAACTGCCGGAATTCATTGAAGAGGTAGCGCAGCTTATCCGCGACAATGGATTGGAAGCTGTCGGTTTTCCATATGGTTCATATGATAATGACTTAGAAGAACGTGCTGAAAATGATCAGATATTTGAAGTGGGTATGCCCATTAAGGATTTTTATGCTGACGGTAAGCCTGCCGGTCGTTTAGGAAAATTGGGATTGAAAGAATTGACGGGCCATACCGTTTTAGCTGCCAGACATGTCGGTTCACATAAAAATTTCAATGAATCTGTACGTGAAATGGTGAATTATGCTGTTGAAAATCATTATGATATCGTAGGTCCGATAACTGAAATTTATCTTCCGGCAAGTGAAAACACGCCTGTTGAAGAACTTCAGACGGAAATACATTTACCCGTTATATATATGGGTCCAAAAAGAGATTAAATCTCAACTTCTTTCTTTTTTTAAAGTTTTTTTTAATTTAGGTGAACATGAAGTCAGCATTTCTTGGAATAAGTTAAAGCAAATAACCAATCAGTAGGACTGACGAATTGATTTACTTAAATTATACACAAATAATGTTGCAATAATTAACGCTGCAACAACTAACGCTGCAATAAATGAATTTGTCAAAAAAAGTTATGTAGTATGATAGAACTAGTTTTAACCGTTCTATTTATTAGCTATACATTCGTGCTCAGGATTTTAATTGTGTAGATTATTTTCCCTTTTAAAAGAATGTATAATATTTAAAATTATTATTATATAAATGAAGTTTTAACAAAACCTTTTTCAAAGAAAAAAATTTTGAATTATACTATATAACTTACCATGAATTTATCGTTCACAAGTTCTTCCTTTATATGAATTTTAAATATATTCATTCTTGTATAGCTAATTAACTAAATATATTTATATTATTACTAATATATAAAATTACTTTTTATAATAATACAAAAAATACGTGTACAATACCCAGTTATTTTTTAGAAATAGTATACATTATGAATATTAAAAGTACTAAAATAAATTAATTGTCATTATTTTTATAATTTTATTGACAAAATGGTAATAAATAATTATTAATAATTCATTCAATAATACTACGGACAAGTTAAATTTAAATTAAGTTTTTAGAAAAAAATTTTACACAAAAAAAGAGCTATGCACAAAACCATTTATGCAAAAAAAGATATTAGAAAAAAAGGATAGTGTTTAATTTCCACCTTTAGTTCTCATGATTTTCATATTACCCATAGCTTCAATGTATTCTACATCTACTCCTTCTTTGATAACATCTTTCAAGTCATCAGGTATAGGTAATTCGATTGTTTCATAGGTTTCCAAGTCCATCAATTGAACTTCTGTACCCATAATAGCTAATACTTGACCTACTCTTTTATCAATGATAGGTATGTCCACTTTAGCGTTTACCGGTTTTACAAGACTTCTTTTTTGATTATCGA
>MUZY01000188.1:6817-7540 GCA_003266065.1 Methanosphaera sp. rholeuAM130 | reverse complement strand
ATATTGTTATTTTCAACTGTTAGATTATTAGTTGAGTTTTTGATTAATATTACAACAGTATCTGAAGAGTTAACTGTTATATTATTATAATTGAGCCTAGCTATATTATTAAATACTGTACCATTACCATTTAATGTAATATTATTGTAGTCAATTGTAGAACCACTAATTACTTTTGCTTGATTAATCCTGTTTTCCTGGTAAATGTTGGAGTATCTTATAATTGTGTTGATTACTGAAGATATCCTATCATCAGTATTATTAATAGTTACATTATAAATAAATGACTCAGCACTGGAAAAAACAGTACCATTATATATTTCTGTATTGTTTATTCTTGTTGAGCCGTTTAAGACAAATGCATAATCCTTGTTTATATTTTTTATTACTAGATTGTCCACGTAGTTGGAATTATCAGTGAATGTTATGGTTGAATTATATATAGTATACTTATCAGGGTTAGTCATGTTCGTTTTCTGGATAAATGTCAAGTCCTTATTATATAAGTCTGAACCCAGTATTACATTGATAAATGGTGTTTCCTTTATAATTCTGGAATTCTCATCAAAGTACTGGTTATAGTTTTCATCGGTAAGTATTATATCTTCATCCGGTGCATTATCAATAACAGTATTTGATGAATCATTGTTAAATACTGAGTTATCCCCCTCTTTTTCACTTGCATATAAGATATTTCCTTTAACAAGTGTATTTGAGGTATTG
>MUZY01000188.1:1114-6792 GCA_003266065.1 Methanosphaera sp. rholeuAM130 | reverse complement strand
ATCAATGTTATGTTATTAATCTTATTTTCCATTAACGTTGAGTTTTTCAATGTAAATTTCATATTGCTACGGAACGTATTTGAACTGTATATAGTATTTGATTCTTCTAATTCAATAAATGTGAATTCGTTAGAATTAAAATCGGTTCGATTGAATATGTTGTTTTTGGAATTACTTAACACGACTGTTGCATCATTATTGAATGCAGAAAATGTGAAATTGTTGTTGTCAGAATCCGTGATTATAAGAGGATTGCTTGTATTGTATCTATTTGTCTGGAATATGGTATCTGTCACATTAGATATTATACACCCTACACCTTCACCTTTTATATTAATGTTTTGGGCAAATATGACGCTGTTTGTAGTATTTTCTATTACAATTGCCGTAGAATTAGTAAGATTATGATAACTTTGAGAAGTTATTTGAAATTTTTCAGAATTATACACATATAATAATTGTGATTTAGATAAATCATCAGCCTTATTTGAACCTGTAATTTCACTATCAATACGGTAAATAGTATTGTTCGTTCCTGTTATTTTAATACCTGTAAATGAGTTGGTTGTGGTAACATTAAATGTCAATGTTCCTGCTGAATTAAAATTATCACCATTGAGGGTTATACCGATAGTATTTGTAGCATTGGAATTAAACCAGGACATACTTATCGTGTTATTATCACAGGTTTTGTTTTGTTGATTTATTTTTATGAAGCTGGTATTTTCAGCATTAAGCGTGATGACAACACGATATAAATAATTGTCCAATGCACATTCATTATTGTCAATGATGATACCGGTTGCTGTATCTAAGGCATTAACTGTAATATTTGCATATGAAAGGTTAGTGCTTGAAATGTTGTCTGCATTGACAAGTATTCCCATAGCATTTGTTGCATTGACTGTGATTTTATTTTCTTCCATATGATTTGATACTTTGCTTCCGGTAACATTAACTGCAACAACATCACTTCCTTTAATGTATATTGTGTTATTACGGATGGTATTTGAATCTGTTTGAATTACTTTTATAGCAGTAACAACTGCACTGGAAGTAATATTAATAAGGTTATTTGAAAATTCAATGTTATTTCCGTTTAATATTACCGCATCCATATCACCACTATTATCAGAATATATTTTAATATTTTTAAGTATTGATCCATCGGAATTAACGTTTATTGCATTTGCAACACCAGTATTGTTGATTGTGATGTTAAAAATAACAAGCCGAGAATCATTGCTTAAGATTGTCGCATTGTATAATACGGCTTCATCTCCAGTAATTGTGTATACGTTATCCCTAAATTTGAAGTCTTTATTATAAAATTCGCCATTTAATGTTATGTTTGCATAATTTGGTATTAAATTTGCATTTACAAATCCATTTTCATCAAAGAATTGGCTGTAGTTATCGTCAGTAATGACAAATGTTTCATTGTTTAATGGCAGGTTATTTTCTATAATATTGGTTTTAGTAGTATAAACCGCATTATCTCCACACTTGGTTAATGAATAAATAATGTTATCGGTTATTGTGTTTGATTGACCGGTTACATTGATGGAGTATTCATAGGAGGAACTTACATTATTACATGTAAAATTATTGTTATCACCCGTGATTAACACATATTCTGATTGTGTGTTGGTTATGTTATTTGACTGACCGCTGATGGTTAGGTTAGTGAATTTCAGGTCATGTACATTGTTGTTTGAACCGCTGATGATGAGATTGGATATGTTGTTGTCATTGGTTAACTCCCTGTTACTTGAATCGAATGTCAGATATTCGAAAGTATTGCCGGTTAAATTATTATAGTCTGATAATATTGCAGTACCGAATGTATTGTTGTATGCATTTACATTAGCCAGATGTGCATTGTTAATTTCGTTGCCATATGCTGTTGTATTCTTGAAACTTACGTATGTATGACCGTTTGGGATTTTGTTGTTGGATATTGTGACGTTGTTTATGTTTGCTCCACCCCATTGATTGATGATTACTTCTCCACCATATAAAATGGTATTGTTGTCTATGATTATGCCATTACCTTCTAAAGCTATACCATAACAAATCATCTGTACGGATGCCTTGCTTCCATCAATATAATTGTTTCTTATGGTGATATTGTTGTTTAAATAATCACCCACCACTGGAACTGTATTATATGTGGTTAAATAAACGATATTTCCAACATTGCCCTCTGCAGTCACGGTATTGTTTTCAAATAAACAGTTTTGAGCTCCGGCAAATACAATATTACTATGTCCACCATTATCCTTGGTTAAAAACATACTGTTTATAACCGTGACGTTATTTGAATTATTTCTGATACTGAATGAACCTACTCCCATTCCAGAACCTTGATTCACGGTTATGTTGTCTATGAAAAGATTACTTGCACCTTCAATGCTCACACGGGTACTTTTAAGTCTTATGTTTGTAATGTTGGAATTGGAACCTTCCGGTAAAACCTTGAAAATACCCCCTGAATAACCACCGTAACTATCTGTAGATCCCGTATGGAAAATCAAAAGGGCTTCTCCATTAGAAGAGGTTATATTGACAGGCTTATTGATTATTAATGAATAATAAGAACTGTCCAACTGTGATGTTATATCGATAACATCCCCCTCAGATACATTATCATTAAGGTATCCGTTAGTTATATAAGTGTCATATGTTGTTTCATTTAAGACAATTGTTTTTGGTGATGTTTTGGGTGAAGATTTGAGCTGCTTATTATTAATTAGGTTATTTGAAAAAAAAGATGAAGAGGGATTAATCCACTCACTTAATGCATGATTGTTACTTACATCTGTTTCTTCCCAGTCATCATAAACAGAATCATCCCCATCCAACTGAGTATCAGTTGAATATGAACTCATATAATTATCATTCACTCCATATTCATCATAAAGATTAGAAGAAGTTAAAATAATTGAATAAATATCCCCACTATCATCTGTTTCAGTAACATTTATTATATTATCATTAATGTTTCCTTCCATGTCAACACATGCCAACAGATAAATACCTGTTGTGACTGGCTGAATAGCTTCAACCACATTCTTCAATGTACGATCATTACATGTTGTTACATTAATCTTATTTGCTGTAATATTGGATAAATCCATGATTGTAGCTGCTATTCCCATAGCCTTGTTGGCAGTCAGATTAATTTTGTTATCCTCTATTTTTATGTTATCAACATAATAACATTCAATACCATATGCAATGGTACTGGTTAAATTGATTGTATTGTCTGTTACGTTGATGAAATTGGTTTCCGTATCAATAGTGATATTCTGTGAAATTAGATTGATACCATAAGCCATTGATTCGTTACTTCTTATTGGAGTTTCTGACGTGTTTAGACAAGTACCATTTATCAGATTTCCAGTAATATTTGAATATGTAATATTATCCAAGTTGATACCACAAATGTAATTTGTACCGTTTAAATAAACATCATTGTTTGTAATGTTTATGTAAGTTACGCCCTCACTTACAGATATACCATAAATGTACTCCGATCCGTTGACTGTAATGGTATTATTATCAAATACAGAGTTTGTAGTTCCTGATTTGATTGTTAGTCCTTCGACTGTAGTGTATTCCTCCGGAATACCGTAATCGGTTGCATTCAATACTGTAATGATATTGTTTGATACGTTTACTGATTCGGAATTTAATACCAATACACCGGATAATTTGGCATCACTTAACCATTTTGTAGGTGTAATGTTATACCAACCTAATGCTTGTGGAACTCCTTCGACTGTTAAAATATTGTCAATAATATTTACATTTTCAGATGAATTAACAAATACTGCCTGTATTTTTCCATGTTCTGTTCTCTGGTTAGATATAGTATTGTTAATGATGTTTACATTACTTGAACCGGAAGATACTGTGACAACTATACCGTTGTTGTTGTCATTATAATTGTTTATTGTTAATCCTTCTATTGTTATGTTGTTTCCATCAGCATTGAATGCTACATTGGTTAATTGGAAATCGGTAGAACTATGTACAAGTACATTGTCATTTAATGTTAATGTTTGATAGTTATATCTGTCATCCTGGATATCTAGAACTTGATCAGAAAAAGTTGTTTCAATATCCCTGTTGCCGTTGGCATTCTGATTTATATCAGAATTATATTCAGAATCACTTTGTTCTTGGACATTTGTTTCTATTTGTGGTGTATCAACTGCAGGCGTTTCAATAGAATCGACTGCAACATCATCAGATACATCTGTTGCATTGACGATAGATACACATGCAAGTAGTACTAATCCAAGTACAATCAATTGTTTTGAAAATGATTTCATTTTCAATTACCTCCTTTTGTTATATTATCATTGGAATATTCTCAACTTATTAAATAATTCGACAATTACGGCGGTTTTATTTTAACAAGAACTTAGAACATCCCCTATTTTAAATTTGATAATAAATTAAAAATTCATTTATTTCATATACTTTTCGTACTAAAAAACTAAATTAATCATTAGTTTAATAAACAAATTGAAAATATGAATATGTTAAATGATTATTAAATTTAATTTATTATCAATAATAATTTTTGTAATATCTTATAATAAAATTATCCATTAAACATAATTATTAATAATTGAAAAATATAAGAATTATTGTAATAAACAATAGTTTTATCATTATTTTGAAAAAATATACTTACCTTCCATAACATAATAAAAAATAACTAAATTAATAAAGCCATAATGAATATTAATGCTTAATATTAAAAAAAAGTTTCATCGGATTTAAAAATTAAGTTGCTGCAAAGCATAATTAATTATGAAAATCAAATTATTAATTATGAAGGTCATTATTATAACAACAAATTTTGGATTCATAGCATTGAATGAAGACTATGAAATTGCGTCATCAAAACTATTACTTGATGATGGTGCCAGCCTTATTGAGGCTATTGATAAAGGTATACTCACTTCATATGAAGTTGAATTTATAGAGGAATTATCCGCCATGTATGATGATATCCTGATTGAGACTAACAAGCCATTGAATGCATATGAAAGCATTGAATGTTTTGAAAATATCCTGGTAGAAAAGGGCAATTCTTACGGCAAACACGTCAGGGACAATTTATATGATATCATAGGGGATATCTCCGGCTTCAGCAATGAAGAACTGCTGGAGATTGCACATAATCAGTACATGGAAGCAAGCAAGAATAAAATTACCGAATCGGTTAAAACCAATGACGTGATGATAGTTGAAACAATCAATGCATTGGAGGACTTGGAGGACAGTACCGGCAGGCTGATTGAAAGGCTGCGTCAATGGTGTATGCCATATCTTCCGGAGCTTGACAAGCTGCATAACCATCAATTGTATACCAGGCTGATAGCTTTTGAGACTACACGTGAAAACATTAGAAATTCACCGCTGCTTGAAGGTACCGATGTGACGTTAAGCGACGAGTACGATATTCAAATGGATGATAATGACCTTGAGATAATCAAATCATTTGCACTTAGCTTAAACGCTTTATATGAGAGCAAGAATACGTTGGAGGAGTATATTCAGGAGAAGGTGCATAGTGTTGCACCGAATCTCTATGATGTGGCCGGTGCCAACCTGGCGGCCAAGCTGATTGCCCACTGCAATGGACTTGAAAATCTGGC
>MUZY01000188.1:513-1090 GCA_003266065.1 Methanosphaera sp. rholeuAM130 | reverse complement strand
CGTGCAGTTGCGGGTAAAATTACCATAGCCGCCAGGCGTGACGCCTTTACCGGCGAATACAGTCCCGGGTTAAGGGAGCAATTGGACAAGCGTGTTGAAAAAATCAAAAAGGACAATCCATTCCCTGAACGAAAGAACAAAAAATCGGATACCGGTAAGAAAAAGGATGGAAAATCGAAGAAGGATAAAAGAAAAAAACCGAAGCGTAATAAAAGAAAGCTGAGGAAAGGAGAATACACTTATTAGGAGGTTAGCTTATGCAGGTGAATAGAATTGGTGAAAACGTGTACCAGATAGACAATCAGATTGCAACCGTTAACTTAACTCCCGGCGTTCAGGTTTATCAGGAGAAACTGCTGGACTATGAGGACAAACAGTTCAGGTTATGGAATCCAAGACGTTCAAAGTTGGCTGCGGCGATAATAAATGGCCTTAGCATCTTCCCATTTAAGGATGACTCGAAGGTTCTGTATTTGGGTGCCTCTGCGGGTACTACTCCATCACATATATCGGACATATGTACGAATGGCAGAATTTACTGTGTGGAATTTTCCGCCACTATGATGAGGGAATTTCT
>MUZY01000188.1:0-377 GCA_003266065.1 Methanosphaera sp. rholeuAM130 | reverse complement strand
AAGCCAAGTGTTATTTTTAAGGAAGAAAAAAGTAAGTTGGAGCAGGGTGGTCTTAAGATATTGGAAGAAATAAAACTTGACCCATATGAGAAGGATCATATTGCATTTATTTGTGAGAAATATTTCTGAGTTAACACTAAAGGAGAGACAATTGACTAACGACAGGAGAGACTGAATATGACAATAAAACTAGTATCATGGAACGTGAATGGAATAAGAGCGGTAAGCAAAAAGGAAGAGTTTTGGAGTTGGTTTGACAATACGGATGCCGACATCATAAACTTCCAGGAAGTAAGAGCCGAAGAATCCAAGATTCCAAAGAAAGTATTGAATAAAGATGGATACCTGACCTACTTCAACGAAGCCGAAAAGAAAGG
>MUZY01000028.1:16154-17371 GCA_003266065.1 Methanosphaera sp. rholeuAM130 | reverse complement strand
ATAGTGCTATATGTAATCCCTGTGAGACTTATGTTTCAGGGTGTTCTTTAGCGTTGTTGTGATTTTTGTTGATTGGATCTTACATTGTATTTTTTCTATACTTTTTTAGTATAGAATATTTAATATTATTCTTCCAACACAATCTTCAGAATCATTTTGTGTAGCACATTTTTGGCAGGTATTGTTTTTGTGTTACACTTTTACTTATTCCATCGAAATTGGTATTTTGTTACTGTTACATGTATCTGCAATGAAACGATATATAAATGATAATAATTTACTTTATTTAAAATGTGTATTTAATTGATTATATAATACAATAATAGACATACTACTAATTTAATGAAGTGCAATTTTAAAATAAAAAAATGTAAAAATAGTCGGATAATTATATCTTGTCTATTATAATACTAATAATAGGTATTTCAAGTAGAGTTTATCCATCTTTCAACTTTCGATTTGCTGTAATTTACTTCACCACCCTGAATGGCCAAGCCCTCCTTGATATCGGCACCACTGCATAGCTTTTGAATATCTTTCATGGAATCGCCCAACCCGGAGCCTTCATGCGTGATGACAACCTTGACGATTTTGTCGTTAAAGTCAAGATTTTCAAGTTGAGTGAACATAGCCATCGGCAACGTACCCCACCAGTTAGGACATGCTATATAAATTACCTCATAATCATCAATACTGTCTAATCCGTTTTTAATTGGTGGCCTGTAGTTATCTTCCAACTCCTTCTGAGCTACTTCCGTAGTTTTCATATAATCTGTCGGATAATCGTCAACCGTTTCAACTTCAAATACGTCGGCACCAGTTATCTCCCTGATGTAATCAACTATTACTTCTGTATTGCCAACTTCCAAGTCTACAATTTCGCCATTTACATAGTTCTGTCCTCTTCTTGAATAGTATATTATTAAACTCTTCTTGTCACTCATATTATCATTCACCATATTAACTTATTGGATTTTGTTTAATCTAGTTGAAAAACTCGAATGGAAATAATCTTTAAAATATTTGTAAAAAAATAAAATTTTGGAGATTAATATAATAATATCCTGAATCTATTCCTCTTCTTCTTCTCCTGTTTCTTCACCATATTCCTTATCAAGCAGGTATAATAGTTCTGTTGAACCGGCGGACATTCTGACTTTTCTTAAATCTTCGGCTGCCAATTCTTCCTCTTCTACCTGTTCTTCTACAAACCATAA
>MUZY01000028.1:5904-16107 GCA_003266065.1 Methanosphaera sp. rholeuAM130 | reverse complement strand
ATAGCTTGCAGTTTAACGCTTCCGCCTTTTCTTAATATGTAATCATAGAATCTCATTGCATGTTCGAGTTCCTCTTCGGCATGAAGCCTTAAGGAATGTCCGAAACCCGGCAAGTCTTTATCTTCAAAGTAAGTGGCCATGGATAGGTATAGGTATCCTGAAGCCATTTCAGCGTTCAATTGATCATTTAGTGCTTGTTCCATTTTTGCATCTAACATATTTTTTTATCTCCTGTACTATTGTTAATATTATTATATGGAATACTTCAGTAAAATACTTTTATGTTGAAATTTTTTCTAAGATAATAATAATCAATAAATGATTTAATATATACAATAAGACAACTATGTACATTATAATTAAAATAATAAAAAAATAACAATTTATGAAAAAAAGAAAATTAAGAAGAGAATGTTTAAGCTTTTCTTGTAAATACAAAATCGGCCAGTTTGTTTAAAGCGTCCTTAGCATCACTGTCCGGCAAGAACATTAAAGCTTCTTTAGCTTCTATCACGCAATCATATGCAACGACACGGGCATAATCGATAGCACCATATTTTTCAAGTATTCCCATAGCTTCCGGTATAATACTTTCGTCATTAGCTTCAAGCAATTCGATAAGCCTATCATGATCTTCTTTGTTAGCCTTTTCCAAGGCATAAACTACCATTAAAGTCTTTTTGCCTTCAACAAGGTCACTGCCTACAGGTTTACCTATAGATTCATCACCGGTCAAGTCAATATAATCATCCTGTATCTGGAAGGCCAAACCGATTTTTCTGCCGTAGGTGTCCAGTGCCTTTATCTGATCGGATGTGGCTCCGCCGATAATGGCACCTGCTGTTGTAGCACCGGTAATCAATGCACCGGTTTTCTTGTATATCATATTCATGTATTCATCCTTTGTTACTTCGAATGTATCCTCGAATGCCATGTCAAGTGCCTGACCTTCACATATCTTGATACATGAATCAACCATTACACGCAGGGCATCGATTACCCTTTCATATGCAATATTGTCGTCGGCCGTTTTAATAATCGTTTCATATGCCTTTGCAAATAATGTATCTCCGGCCAATATTGCCAACGGTTCACCCCAAATCTTATGTACGGCTTTCATGCCACGACGAGTATCGTCGTTATCCATTATATCGTCATGTATAAGACTGAAAGTATGAATCAATTCCAAGGCAGCCGCTGTTTTAAGTGCCTTATCAGTTTCTCCTCCAACAGCTTGACAGCTAAGTACAGCTAATGCCGGTCTGAATTTTTTACCGCCGGCTTTTATTAGATGAGCTGATGAATCTTTTAATGTATCCGGCTCTAATGTACTAAGAGCCAATTCTATCTCCTTATCCACATCTACTGAATATTTCTTTAATATCTCCATTACATCTGACATTATAATCACCTATTAAATACTTGTGCTTGTCCATTTCTTAGTATATGTACATCATTACCTAATTTATATCCTTCTTCTTCCGCCAGTTCCACAAATGCTGAAAGATGACTTAAATCACCGTGTGCCGGAATTAAATGCTGAGGTTGCAGCATTCTAATGAAGTCTCTCATATCTTCTGGTCCGGCGTGTCCTGATACGTGGACATTATTGTATATTCTTGCACCTCTTTCCTTAAGACGTCTGTCCAATAAATTCCTATTGGCTAGATTTATTGGATTAGGAATTGTTGTAGCTGAGAATATAACATTATCCCCCGGTTTTATTTCGAAATTCGTTTTGTTGGCTGCTATTCGAGGAAGCAGTGCATCCGGTTCTCCCTGATGACCCGTTACTATCAACATGTATTTTGTCCTATTTTCATTAGCCCTTGCCAGTGCCTTGTTGATGGACTTTGAATTACCGTATACGCTTACGTTTCTAGGAAGGTTCAATATACCCATTGACTCGGCTATGGAACAGTAGCGTTCCATTGACCTACCGAGCAGCATAATCTTTCTTCGACTTCTTTCAGCTATTTTGGTAATAGCCTGTATTCTTTCAATGTGACTGGAAAAAGTCGTGACGATTAATCCTGTTCTTTCTTCCAGTGGTCCTTTAAGAACATCCTTAAGTAAGTCTCGTGCTATTTGTTCAGAGTATGTTTTGCTTTGCTGTTTTTCCTTGATGTTTGTTGTATCAAGTATCGCTACTTTAACTCCTTTTTTACCTAATTCTCTGAATCTTCTGTAATCAGGTGGCGGTGAAACCATCTGATGATTATCGAATTTAAAGTCATTTGCATATATTATTACTCCTTCAGGAGTGTGTAATGCCGCTGTTATTGTATGTGGTATACTGTGGGTTGTTCTTACAAATTCAAGTGTAAGATTTGGTGATATCTGTATTTTTTCACCAGGATTCACTGATTTTAAGGGATTGTTTACCTTAAACTTACGTTCTCCCTGAATTGTTTTTTCAATCAAGGCCATTGTGTATGGACTTGCTATGATTGGTGCTTCATATCTGTGTGCCAGCTTTGCTATTGCACCGATGTGATCCAAGTGACCGTGTGTACATACTATTGCACGTACTTTACCGTCCACATCACGCATCAGGGTATCGTCAGGTATTACTCCCCTTTCAATTAAATCCAAACTGTGCATTCTTGCTATATCGGTATCTTCGTGTATGTGCAGTCTGTCCAAGTGTATACCCATATCGAATATGACTACGTCGTCATTTACTTTTACTGCCGTCATATTCTTTCCTATCTCTTCATATCCTCCAACTGCTATTACTTCGATTGTCAAACTATATCCTCCTTGCATATTTTTTCGTGTCTATACCCAGTTCTGTTAATATTTCTCTAGTCTTTCCAGTTATTACTAATCTACTTTCCTGTAATTGTTTAATATTCTCTGCTCCAACCAAGAACATTGCTGTTTTTAATTCATTCGTAAATTGATTGATTTTTTCTTCCACATATTCATGTCCACAATAGGCATGCTTTAAAAATGGCAATGCCATACCTACGCCAGTGGCCCCTAAACTGATGGCTTTAGCAGCTTCAAGACCATTTCTTATACCACCCGATGAGATTACGGGCAGATGTGTTGATTCAAGTACTTCAACAGTACTGACGCTGGTTGTAATACCCCAATCCCAGAATAAGTTTCCAAGATCGGGATTATCTGCCCGGTATGTTTCAACTGCTGACCAGCTGGTACCTCCAACACCTTCGATGTCAATTGCATCAATGCCTATTCTTTCAAGTATCTGTGCATCCTTTTTGGATATGCCTGCACCGGTTTCCTTTGCCATGATTGGTTTGTCTATCGTTTGACAGATTTGGCTTATGGAATCCACATAACCTTTGGCGTTTATATCTCCTTCGGGTTGAATAATCTCCTGCAACGGATTTAAATGTATTGCCAATATATCACAATCCAACATGTCTATGGCACTGCTGGCATATTCAACCTGTGGGGCACCGATATTTCCAATAATGACGGCATGTGGTGCCTTGTCTCTAACTACCGTGAAGGTATCCGTCAGTTCCGGATTTGTTATTCCAGCTCTTTGACTGCCTACACCCATGGCTATATTGCATCTTTCACATGCAATGGCCAAATTTTCGTTTATCTCTTTGCTTGCTGAATGTCCACCTGTAATTGCAGATATTATTAGTGGTGATTCCAACGTTTTTCCCAGAAATTCAATTGACGTGTCAATTTCATCAAAATCCACTTCCGGAAGTGATCTGTGAATTAATTCAATATCTTCAAATCCGGTGGTTCTATGATGTTCCACATCACAGTTTTTACAGATTTCCAAATGTGCTAATTTTCTATCGGATATCATTTACTACCTCCCTTTTTGATTGATTGTTATTAATTAAAATGATTATTTGATAATAGTACCTTTAACAGCCTTACCTGATACGGCTAGTTTGATATTGCCTTCCTTCTGGGCATTGATAATCTGTGATTCTATACCATAGTCGGCCAATTCCAGTAATTCATTAATCTTACCGGCCATACCGCCCGTAACGTCTGCTTGATTGTCGTTGGTGGTTGTTGTTAAAAGCGTGTCTTTTGTAACTATATCAATTAACTTAGCATCCGGATTTGTTTTGGGATTATCTGTATATATGCCATCAACATCTGATGATAAGATTACACGATCGGCTTTTAAGTCTTTAGCCAAATATGTGATAATCTGGTCACCGGATAATATGGAATATTTTATTTCATCGTTTTTATCCAAAACCGCGTCTCCATATAATACCGGTACGAATCCATCATCGAGGTATTGTCTGATTAGATTTGTATCACATTCATCTATTCGTTTATTTTTATTTACGATAAATGAGGATGGTTTCATACCAATAGCGGGAACATTTTTTTCATGCAGTTTACTTATAACCTTATAATTTAACAGTTGAACTGATGCCTGTGTAAGAGACATTCCTTTTATCTTATTTGACTTGTCTTTGTCATCGGTTATAGTCTCTCCGATAGCATACTCCTTTGCGTGAATATGTCCAAATGATCCTGCACCGTGAACTATAATCATGTCCTGATTGTAACATGATACCTCTTCGGCTATTCTTTCTAAGTTAACATCATCTATAGTTGGCTTGTCTGCATCCTTTATGGTTAATGCACTGCCACCCAATTTAAGTATTATCATATGTAAACCCTTAATCTTTGATGATTGATGCTTCCACTCCATCGGTTGACAGTTCACACTTGAATTTTGGATATGTATCGTCTAAACTGTCATAGACTTCATCTATATTGTCCGGACAGAATGCTATGATACAGCCTCCACCACCGCTGCCGGTTAGTTTAGATCCTTTGGCACCGTGACGTCTTATATCATATACCATAGTTGATAATTCCAGTGTATTGACGCCAATCGAATCAAGCAATCCCTGATTTATATTCATATAATTACTTAGATGTTCCGTATTGCCCTCTTCCAATGCTACTTTCGCATCAACCGCTATTTGTTCCATTGCATCAAATATTTTTCCTACTATATTAGGATATTTTTCATATTTTTGTCTAACAGATTCAACTAATTTTCCCGTGTTACCACTTATTTGACAGTTTTGAACAATTAATGGCAAGGCCATGTTAACACCAACCGGGTGTAATCTAAAGTCATTATCGATATAGATAATGCCACCGTAAGTACTCATGGACGTATCAATCGGACTGGCAGCTCCCTGTATCTTTATTTCAATAGAACGGGCAATATGTGCTATCTCATCCTTGGTATATTCTTCATTGGCATATAACGATACGGCCTTCAGTGTTGACACCGTTACGGCAGCAGATGAACCTAAACCAACACCCAGGTACATGTTGATATCAACTGTAATGTCAAAACCTCTTTGAAATTCAAATAAGTTGATTACCTCATAAATATAATCGGTAATCATCTTTTTATGACTATCGATAATGTAATTTAATTTAAAATCAGTTAATTCATGTTCTTGGTCATAGTCGATTACCGGCACAACCACATGAACTATATTGTCATTTCTTGGCGTCAGTTCTACATCTACGCCCCTATTTATTGCAGCTGCAATGGCCGGCTTATTATGTACGACTGAATGTTCACCGAATAATATAATCTTTCCCGGTGCAAATGATTTAATCTTCATTAATTACTCTCCATAGTCATAGGAAACAGTAATGCAATAGATTATAAAAAAATTTTAGTATACCCTTTAAGTAAATATTAATAAATCACTATAAAATTATTAATCAGAATATAAAAAAAGCCTTTTAATAAATTAAGTTCATATGACAGAATATTTTTCTCTTTCATATTCATATCACATAAATTATTTAATCTAAATACAAAACCTTATCCAATATACGAAATCAGTATAATGGATACCCCTTAAATGATTCTCAAAGTATAAAAAACGCTTATACTATCGTGGAAAAAATAAATAATATATAATTATTTATCATATGAGAATCTGTTAATATTATATATTTCAAAGGTATTTAATAAAGATTACTGTTTTTCATATAATTATGAGAAAAAACTTTTAAAAATGCTATACTAAAAATGAAAAAAAAAGTTGGTGAAGATAATTCATGTTCTTCTTAAGTTGAACATCTCCCTTAACTGGTTGTCATTCATCTCGGTTATGAACTGTTCACCACTTCCAACGGTCAGCTGTGCAAGTTCCTCTTTGTCATGTATCATGTCGTTGATTTTTTCCTCAAAAGTACCCTTGGTGATGAATCTGTATACCATCACGTTATCCTTTTGACCGATACGGTATGCCCTGTCGGTAGCCTGATTTTCAACGGCGGGATTCCACCAGAGGTCATAATGGATTACATTGCTTGCGGCTGTCAGGTTCAATCCTGTACCACCGGCCTTAAGGGATATGATGAATATCTTGCTTTGGGTATTTTGCTGGAATTTCCTGACCATCCGGTCACGCTTTTTCCTTGAAAGCGATCCGTGCAAGAACAGCACTTCCTCCTTGAACTTGTCTTCAATCAATTTCTTCATTATATTTCCCATCTGAACGTATTGGGTGAATATCAATACTTTCTCGTTGGATTCCAATATGTTTTCCAGTATATCCATCAATGTCTGCATCTTACCGGAGTCTTCTATAATATATTTTTTGGATTTTGTAAACTGTGAGGGATGGTTGCAAACCTGTTTGAGTGAGTTTATTAGTTTGAGTACCAAACCCTTTCTCTTTATTCCCTCATTGGCATCAACCTCATCCATAGACGTGTCAAGTATCTCCTTATATAATGATACCTGTTTTCTGGACAGGTCACAGTATATGTCATTGGTAATCTTGTCAGGCAGGTCTTTGATAATATTCCTGTCGCTTTTGAGTCTTCTTAGAATAAACGGCTGCGTTATTTGCTTGAAGTTTTCCAGAGTGTCCTGATTTTTTTCCTTTTCAATAGGAACTATATAGTTCTGTCTGAATTGTTTCAATGTAGTTAAATAGCCCTTATTGATGAAGTCGAATATGCTCCAATACTCAGATAATCTATTTTCTACGGGAGTACCGCTCAATGCTATCTTATGTTTAGCTTTTACCTTTTTAACCGCCTTTGTCTGTTTGGTATCGGGATTTTTAATGTTCTGTGCCTCATCGATGATATTGATGAACCATTTCTTCTTGTTGAACTTGTCAACGTCCTTTCTTATAACACCGTAGGATGTCAAGTAGATGTCATAATCCTTCTTGGGAAACTTCCGTTTAGTGCCGTGGAATATGTACGATGTCAAATCAGGCGTAAACTTCCTGATTTCCTCCTGCCAATTGGTTAAAAGACTTGTAGGTGCAACCACAAGAACCTTCTCCTTTTCCAATAATCCTTCATCCTTGAAGTGCTGTATTGCAGTAAGTGTCTGCAGAGTCTTACCCAATCCCATGTCATCGGCCAGTATCGAACCGAAGCCCGTGTTGATGTTCTGTACCAGCCATGAATAGCCTGTTTTCTGATAATCACGCAGATTGGCGGTTATGCTGTCGGGTATTTCACATTTTTCATATTTGCCTATATTGTCTAGCATATTGGACAGGTTTTCATCTATTTCAACTTCGGCATCCTTATACTCTCCGGAGAGCAATGTCTTCATCAGTTCATGCCTGTTGAGTTTTTCTGGCAATTTTTCTATATCCTTGATTAGTTTTTTTGTCTCGCTTTCATCAAGGATTACATATTGATTGTTTAGTTTTACGAGTCCGCGTGATTTTTCGGCCAGCTTCTTGAATTCACTGATTTCATATGAGTCATCACCGATGTGAACCTTCCAGTCAAACTTGATTATGTCACTGAAGGACAGGTATCCCTTTTCATTCTTGGAGCCTGCGATGTCAAGTTTGAGCCGTGGACGGAATATCTTCTGGAGGCCTTTAGGCAGGATTATCGTTATACCGATTACTTCAAAAAGTGGCAGAGTATTCATGAAAAACTCCGAGAATTCGTCAAGATTAAACTCCAAGTTTTCATTTAAATCAATTGACTGGTTTATCTGCGGAAATATCTCATGTATGATGTAGGTATCGCTGAGCAATTGCAGCTTCAAATAGTTATCCTTGCAGTCATCCATGAATTCGTTAATGTTCTGCATCCGTCCCTCATCGATGCTGACCTTTACTTCAACTGTATACGAGTCATATTGCTCGTCGATGACAATAAACAGCTCATAATCCCTGAACGTGAGGACAAACTTGGAAAGCCACTGGTTGATGAGCTTCTCGTATCCCTGCTCGGAGAACTTGTCGAAGTACTGGGGTTGACCTAAAAAGAGGCTGAATGTGTTGTATTGGCACTGCTTTTTGAGCTTTTGGGTCATGCCCCACCTGGAGTAATATTCATCAAATGCCTTAACAAACAGGCTTACGATGCATAATATCTGATCTGTCTTTGAAAGCTTCCCGTCATGGTAATATACCAGAAAATCGGGACATAGAAGCACTAATCTATCGATGATATCCTTGATATTCTTGTCAAATACTGCAGGTATCCATCGTATATAATAGCGGTCATTGCTTGTGAAAAACTCGGGAATCAATGCATGCTTTTTAATTAATTCAACGCTGAACTGAAAGAGCAGATTGAAGAATGCAATATCATTATTGTATTTATGTATTGGACTTTCCGATAATTCAATGAAGAATGAAAAGAGGTATTCAAGTGTAGGGTTATCATCGAATGGACTTTCATGTGAGGTATAGATGCTTTCAATGTTATAATCGTCATTTACTTCCAAATTGAATGATTCCCATTGATTAGGCTTGTCCCACTTTTCAATGAATTGTTCTTCAAACCATTCAGGATAGTCCTCCTCATTTTTAGGTCTTTTGTTTGAGGGTTCTTCGATAATATTAAATATGCTGTGACCATAAAATTCTCTGTGGTAGTTGTCAACAGCCTTTTTAGCATAACGGCTTCTTGCCTTTACGAAGTTTTCAAGTATTGCCCTGAAATCCTTTTCATAAAACAACGGCTTTTGGTTAAGTAGCGAAAAGATATTAATGGACAAATCGGGAATCAATGAAAAATCAATATCCCCATTAATTGGAGTGGATTGATTGTCCTCATTGCTAAACAGATCATCAATAGATTTGATGTTGTCGCTGGTGGTATCATAGTCAAGAAGGTCTAGAAGATCGCAGTCCTGCAGCTTAAAAACAAGAAATGGATCCTTGTCGACCTCATGGGTTACCATGTACAATAAGCCGGCTACGTGTTTGCAGATGTATGCATAGTCCGGACAGCTGCAGTGGCAGGTGATGTCATCAACAGATGTTGGAAACGGATTTACACCCTTTTCAAGCAGTATTTCATGAAGCTCCAGTGGCAGCTGATGGTTAAGAAGAGCAGACAATATTGATGGTGATTCCCTGATGGTGTCCAGGATAATCTCCTTTTGGCTGTCGTTGAAGGTATCGAATCTTATCCTAGTATCGTAATGATCATAGTATCTTCCCTTGACCTTGGAAGTTACACTGTTGTTTTCTATTTTAATATCATAGACCTTTCCTGTATTCGCATAGCTTTTTCCACGGGGAAGACGGTTTGTCAAATCCACACCATTCAATGCGTTTAGCCACTTGTTACCCCAATTGCTGACTCCATACTCCATATTGATTATCCTTGATAATTTATAAATTTCATCGTTACTATAATTGATATTATATATCGCTGTAATTATTAGTATTTATCCATGATGAATATTCATAATAGTGGCTTATGTAATTTTTAAAAAACAAATGGAATATTTAGCTGAAAAAGTGCTTATGGACAAATGATAATGTATACCACATATTCAAAAATGATTACATAGAATATGTATGCAAAAATGATTACATAAATATTTCCTATTCGATTCATAATTATTAGAAACTCACCAGTGAATGGATTATAATCAGAAAAACAACATAAAACAAAGCGATACATATCTTGGAGAACTATTCTAAATTTCTGAAGCCAACAACATCAAGTCCAAAATAACACATAACCCTTATTAAAGTTGGATTGTTGGATTGAGATTTAATGTTAATGACAAAACAAATTAAAAAATAAGAAAAAATGGAGGTCAATAGATTATTTCTTTATAATGACGCTTGTAAGCCTGTTTGACTTATAGCATCCGCTTTCACCCACGGTAAACTCTATAGCATGAACACCTGCAGTAACGTTGGTCGGTACCGTGACGTTTACAAGACCGTTTACGCTCTTTGTAGTATT
>MUZY01000028.1:3574-5861 GCA_003266065.1 Methanosphaera sp. rholeuAM130 | reverse complement strand
TTCAATTCTATTGTATCCTGTGCATGAGTATATTGCCGTAATGTTGTATAGTCTTGATGATAGGATAATGTTGTAGTCGAGTACTGCAATTCCGTTTACCACATTGGTCTGTAGTGCTTTGCCGTTTGAGTCCTTGAGCGTTACACCGTTTGCCTTGATGATTACAACTCCACCCGTTACCGGATTGTTTTCCTTGTCAGTTGCTGTGACTATGAAATTGATGGAGTCACCGTTTTCATGGCTAGGTATGTCATCTATCATGAGATTTACAATGCCTGGTGTGATGCTGTTTTTGGAGTTGTTTGCTCGTGAAGTCAGGTATTTGCTGTTTCCGGCGTATACTGCCTCAAGCTAGACCATTTGTTATTGTTATGTTTTTCAGAACTAATGAACATTCCCTATTAATCCTGAATACTTGTGTTTGGTTTCCATTAATCGTTTGATTATTTCCATCAATGCAAAGTGCTATATTGGAGTTATCCCATGTAAGCGTACCATTATTTATATAAGTACCTTCTTCCAGGAAAATGATTGTATCTTCCGTTTTTGTTTTTGCCTCATTAAATGCCGTGACAAATGTTTCCCAGGAATTTGCCGTTAATGTGGCTTGTTTAATGTTAGCATTATCATCATCCTTTTGAATGCTTCCGGATGCAATTGCTTTTTTCTCGTTTGATTTGTCTTTTACTATATTATTGTTTACATTGCTTTTGTGTGCAATGCTGTCTGTTTGTGATACAGTTTGTATATCTTCAACTGTTTCTGCAGCATCAACGTCACTATCGGCATCAGTTGATATGCTACTGGCAGATACTGCCCCGACAAGCAATACAAGTACTGCAATAAATAGCATTATTTTACTGATTTTCATCTTCTTTTTCTTCCATATAATTCTATTATTAATCGGACTTTTAATGTCCTTGCTTTTATCTTTGTATATTGATTAATATTAAGTTTAAGCAAGTATTTTAAGAAATCAATCTTTAATAATAGGTATTTATTTTCCTTAATAATCCTCAATAATTGATTATGCTGGGTGGGGGGGTAATTTAATTTTTATGGAATAATCAGACTTTTAACGACAATATTTGTATAATTAAGATATTATAAACAATTTTTATAGTGCTTGTAAGATTTTTTTGGATGATTTTCATAAGCTGTTTGATTTAAAAATGAAAATCAATAGATATATTTTCACTGTCAGGAAGTCTCCAAAATAAATTATAATAATTTTAAAATACATATATAACAATGATAAGGAAGATGATTAATATGGAATTTCTGTCAATTTTTTTAATAGCAGTAGCACTTGCTATGGATTCCTTCAGCGTTTCTTTAACGAAAGGATTTACACAGAAAGACATGAATGCTTCCCAAATGATCTGTTATGGATTGCTATTTGGAGCGTTTCATGTATTGATGCCCGTACTTGGATACTATGCCGGCGAGACCATAACCGCATTTGTAACCAGTATTGCACCTTGGATTGCATTCATTCTTCTTTTAATTGTAGGGCTTGACATGATAAAGGACAGTATTCAAGCTGATGATGACAAGCTAAAGGATGAGTTTTCAATTAAGGAAGTGATTATTCTTGCAATCGCTACAAGTATCGATGCCTTTGCCGTTGGCATAACCTTTGCATTATTGAATACATATATATTAATACCTTCTATAGTTATTGGTAGTGTTGTATGTTTATTTACTATAAGCGGTATTTTAATAGGCAGAAAGCTGGGAGATTATTTCGGTGACAAATTCCTTATACTTGGAGGAGTTATACTGATATTAATCGGCATTAAGATATTGTTAGGATTTTAATTGAAAATCCAACTTTTTATTTTATAAAAGATTGTTTATTATTGATAAAAGGAGTATTATAAGTGGTTATTATGATTAGACAAACATGCGTTGCAGGTTTATTTTACGAATCGGATGAAAGGTTATTAAATGGGAATATTGATTCAATCTTTGAATCTTTAAGTGATGTGGATGTAGACGATGAAAATTCCATCAAATCAATTGTTGTTCCCCATGCGGGTTATATCTATTCCGGTAGAACTGCTGGATATGCTTTCAATGAGCTATCCAAGGGTAATTTGCCCGATACGTTCATCATTATCGGACCAAATCATACTGGTATCGGGGACAAGTTATCACTCTCAACAAGCAAAAAGTGGAATACTCCATTGGGTGATATAGATGTTGATGTTGAATTTATCAATAAATTGAATGAAGTTGATTTTAATTGTACATTCGATGAATCTGCACATACTCGTGAACATAG
>MUZY01000028.1:0-3525 GCA_003266065.1 Methanosphaera sp. rholeuAM130 | reverse complement strand
TGACCCACTATGAAGACAGTGACACGGCCAAATACTTTGACGATAAAGTCATGAATGCCATAGGGAATATGGACAGTGACGACCTGTTTAAACAGGTAGCAGAATATGATATAACAATGTGCGGATATGGGCCGACAATAACGGCAATAGAATATTCAAAACTGGCAGGTGCAAAGAATTCATATATTCTTAACTACTCCAATAGCGGTGACGTATCCGGCGATTATGAATCCGTCGTGGGATACACTTCAGCCATGATAAAATAGGCAATTGTAATATCAGTAAAATAAAAGAAGTATTGAATTCAATAAAAAGAAAGCCCAGATGATGCATAAAAAAACTGATAATTATCTAATGATAATAATCCAAAAAAAGAAAGTAAATCTAAGAAGATTGTATAAATCTTCCTATCCACTTGTTTTAATTATATTTTCAATTCGAAATCAGTAGGATCTACATCAAACTCTTCATCGCTTGATAAGACTCCTCTGTTTCTTAATACTTGTCTGGCAAGTAACCAGTATACTAAAGCAATAGCTTTTCTACCTTTGTTGTTTACAGGTATAGCTATGTCAACATTGCTTAAAAGGTTTTCCGTATCGCATAATGCAACTACAGGTATACCGTTTTGTCTTGCTTCGACAACTGCCTGTGAGTCTGATCTTGGATCAGTTACAACCAATACTTTTGGTTCTATGAACTTAGCATAGTTAGGGTTAGTTAATGTACCTGGTATAAATCTGCCAGGTATGGTTTTTGTACCTGTCAATTCACCGAATTTTCTGACAGGTGCCTGTCCGTATTGTCTTGTGCTCACTACAAGAATGTCGTCTGGGTCATATTTTGACAATAATTTGGCTGCTACGATTATTTTATCGTTACTGCTTTTAACATCTAAAACATGAAGCCCATCAGCTCTTACTCTGTATATATATTTTTCCATATCTTTGGTTTTTTGTTGAGTACCTATATGTAATCCAGCTGCAAGGTACTTGTCTAAAGGTATTAATAATTCTGACATGTTTTAACCTCTTAATTTTTTATAATAATATTTTTTCCTTTTATTTTGAGTATATGACTTTTAGTAATCAACAATAATTGCATTTGTTGGACATACATCCATACATACCCTACATCCACAGCAACTAGTTTCGAATTTGACAATCAGCTTATTGTCTTCTACATCAAATACTGTCTTTGGACATATATCAAGGCAGTCTAGACATCCATATCCAATACAACTATCATAATCAACAGTAATGTTCATATAAACTCCGATTATAATTCTGCCATTTGCGGATTTGATAATTCCTCTTCAATTCTTACTAACTCATTAAGTTTAGCTATTCTTTCTCCACCTGCAGCTCCAGTTTTAATGATTGGTGCTTGGAAAGCTACAGCTAAATGTGCAATTGTTTCATCAGTAGTTTCTCCTGATCTGTGTGAAACAACAGGTACATAACCATTTGATTTTGCCAATTGGATAGTGTTGTACGTATCAGTTAATGTACCGATTTGGTTAGGTTTAATAATGAGGGAGTTACCTGCATTTTGTTTAATACCTTCAGCCAGTATTCTAGCATTTGTAACAAACAGGTCATCTCCACAAATTAAACAGTCTTTTCCAGATTTTTTGGTTAATTCGGCAAATGCTTCGAAATCATTTTCCTGAATTGGATCTTCTACATAGAAGAATTTGTATGTATCTATTAAGTCGGCGATGTAATCGATTTGTTCATCTATGGTTCTGGATACGCCTTCTCTTTCGTATATATATTTTTGTTCTTCTTCATTCCAGAATTCGCTTGAAGCTACGTCTAATCCTGGTCTTACGAGTACTCCAGTTTCGTCACTTACTTCTTCACAAGATGTACTTTGTATCTCAAGGGCTTCTTGGTTGGTTAAATTAGGTGCCCATCCACCTTCATCTCCTTTACCACCAGTGAAAGTGCTGTCTTTTTCCTGTATTTTGGATTTGATTTTTCTGTGGACGTTGATATTGGTTGTAATAGCTTCCGTAATGTTTTCTGCTCCTACTGGAATAACCAAGAACTCCTGTATATCAGGTGCATTTTTACCTGCATGNNGCTCCACCATTAATCATATTTCCTAATGGAAATGGGATTGATGTAGGCATTATTCCACCTAAGAATTTATATAATGGAAGATTGTAGCTTGATGCTCCAGCTTTTGCAGTAGCCATTGAGACTGCAACTGCAGTATTTCCACCAATGGTTGAAAAGTTATCAGTTCCATCGATTTCTTTTAATACGTTGTCAATTTCCCTTAAGTCTTCAGCTTCCATTCCGATAATTTCAGATGAAATTAAATCTTCCACTTCATTGATTACCTGATCAACTCCACCTTCAGGGAATGAGGTTACTTCATTAATTCCTGTACTTGCTCCACTAGGTGCTGCTGCACGTCCAAATCCATTCCATGTCAAAACATCTGCTTCAACAGTTGGATTTCCTCTACTGTCTATTATTTTTCTTAATCTTATGTCTTCAATTACACTATCCATAAAAACACCTCTTTTTAAATTTAGAAAAAGTCGTTCGATTAAAGGGCTATTTTATATCCTATAATGTATAAATAAAAGAGATTCGTTATACCCGAATAATGAGCAATTAGTCATTTTGAATAACTACTGCATTTAACGGAAGTACTCCTTCCTCATATTCACGTATAGCTATTTTAATTGAATCTTCATTAACATCAAAATCAACTAAGGGTGTGGCACCCATTGATATCTGCAATGCACGTGAACCAATTAATCTAGCTTTTTCGAATCTTGTATCTTTTCTAGATTGCATTTTAATCTACTTTCCTGATATAATTTATACTAATTCTCCATTAAAACTAAAATTATCTTATATCTTAAAATAAAGATATAAATGGGATTGCTTAAATAGTTTAACTATTATAATATCTCCATTTTCTTTTAGTTAACGAATATCCATTACCATACATCAACGTGTGAAATGAACATTCTTCTACAGCAGTATTTACGAATTCCTAAGTCGTCCAGGACATCTCCAGGATTTTCTCCTTTTTCTGTTCTTTCCTTGAATTCATCATAACTTGCTGAAATAACTTTTCCGCATGAAAAACATCTTACTAGTAACATATGCAATTACCTGTAACTCTTTTGGTTTTTAGCTCTAGCTCCTGGGCCGCCATATTTTTTAGGCTCTGATCTACGTGGGTCTCCAACCAACATTGTCCTATCATATTGAACGTATTTATCTTTGAGTTTAACATCCCCTGAATATTCAACTAAACCTTTAGCAATTACCATACGAGCTGCTTCCGCTTGAGCCATAACTCCTCCACCAACAACTCTTATTGTGATGTCTACTGAATCTGCGATATCTCCAGCTAATTCTAATGGTTCTTGGATTTTTAATCTTGCTAATTCAGGACTGTATAATTCAACTGGTTTACGATTTACACGAACTCTTCCAGTACCTTCTTTTACAGTACCTCTAGCTATTGCTGTTTTTCTTTTTCCACTAGTGTGTA
>MUZY01000265.1 GCA_003266065.1 Methanosphaera sp. rholeuAM130 | reverse complement strand
CCAACCTCACACAAAACACCGCAACCATGGATGGGGGAGCAATATACAACCTCTATGGTGCTGCTGAAATTTATATGAATACATTTACGAACAACTTAGCAAAATCCCCAACATCAACAGAAAATGAAGGAGCAATAATAGACGAAGGACGAGACACCATTATCAGAAATAATACAAATGCTGGTTCATTAAAATACAACTCAACAATATACACAAACAATTATATTGAAGTTTTAGGGGAGATATATCCTGTTAGCATAACATTTAACACGTTTGATGATCAGCCACGAAATACAACAATCACAATATCCACCAATAACACCACCACACCTACCGTAACAGACATGATTAACATAACACTGGAATTAAAGGATGATTTCGACTTACCAGTAAAAGGAGAAAATATAACAGTCATCATTAATCAAAATGAGACTACATTAAAAACAGACTCTAGTGGTATTGCCAGTATGGAATACCAGATAATGAGCAATGAAACTGTTATCAATGCAACCTATCCGGGTAAAGAGGGTGATTATAATGCTACTAATACAATATTTACTCTTCTTGCCGAGAAGGTGGAAACAAAATTAATAGTAGATGATATATCCACCGCGGTGGGAAAAGAATTCAACATAACTGGTACATTACTTGACATTAACAACAAAGCAGTAGTGGGCGTACTAGTAAACATAACCGTTAATGGTACAAAAACCAATGCAACAACCAATGCAGAGGGACAATTCAACACGACCATAACCCTACAAGAAATGGGAGAATACCCAGTAAACGTTACATTTTATGAAAATGAGGTATACAAGGAATCAAACAACAACACAGCCCTTGTAACAGCAAGTAAAACCGATACACAACTAACACTAAAAGTGTCCAACACTACACCAGTAAACAATACAATGATAACTATAACCGCAAACCTAACAGACAATACTGGTGAACCACTGGAGAATCAAGTAGTAGACATTACAATAGGAGAGGAAACATTCACTATCAATACGACTAATGGAATAGCAAGCAGGCAATACACGGTCAGTCAAGTAGGAACGCAGACAATCACAGCAACATACACTGGAAACAACATGTACAATGCCAACTCTACAAAAACAGACATAAACGTTATAAAACTGGACACAAAACTAACACTAAATGTATCCGATAATACACCAGTTAACAATACATCGATAACGATAACGGCAACATTAACCGATACAGCAAATAACAAGTTAGAAGGCAAGAACATAATGTTAAACATAAACGGCAAAAACCAGACAATAACAACAAACAACAATGGAACAGCAACGCAAACATACACACCAACAGCACTGGGAAAACAAACAATCACTGCTACATACAATGGTGACAGTCAATACAATAACAGTACAAAACAATCAACACAAATAAACGTTATAAAAATAGATACAAAACTAACACTAAACGTATCCAACAATACACCAATCAACAGCACCACCATAAATATCACAGCCACACTCACAGATACAAAGGGCAACAAACTAGCAAATCAAAACATTACAATTAAAGTAAGTGACAAAACATACACAGTCAAAACAAACAGCAAAGGAATAGCCATACAAAACTACACTCCAGACAAGGTAGAAAAACAAACAATCACAGCTATATATAATGGAGACAGCAAACACACAAACAGCACAGCAACAACAACTATAACAGTCAAGAAGATTAATACAAAACTGGACTTAAAAGTATCTAACACGACACCTGTAAACAGTACACCAGTAACAATCACCGTTACATTAACTGATGAGAATAACCAGGCAGTGCCAAATCAAAACATTACACTTAAAGTAAGTGATCAAACATTCACAGTCAAAACAAACAATAAGGGAGTAGCAACACAAAGCTACACTCCTACCAAGGTAGAAAAACAAACAATCGTAGCAACCTATAACGGTGACAGCAGGTATAATAACAGCACTGCAACAATTAATATAATTATTAAGAAGATTAACACGAAAATAGACTTGAATGTATCCAACACGACACCAGTAAACAACACACCAATCAATATAATCGTAACACTAACTGATGCCAATAACAATAAACTCTCAAAACAGGAAGTAACACTCAACATCAACGGCAAAACAGTCACCACAAAAACAAACAGTAATGGAACTGTAACACGGACATACACGCCAACAACACTAGGAACACAAAACGTAACCGCAACCTATAAAGGAGACAGCAAATACACGAACACTACAAAGACAACCAAGATAACAGTCAGAAATAAATACAGCACTAAGACAGTGACAACAGCAGTAACCGGAGTAATAGGTGAAAAATTAACACTCACAGCCACGGTAACTGATGAAAACAACCAAAAAGTAAACGAAGGAAA
>MUZY01000249.1:10725-23683 GCA_003266065.1 Methanosphaera sp. rholeuAM130 | reverse complement strand
TGCTGTGACTGCAGCTGCGGTAACATTTTCATGATAGACTGGTCACTAAAATACATTAACCCGGATATTCTATCCCAATTTAAGGCGAAGATGTTCCAGGCTACACAGAATAAGTTGTTCTATGAAGACGGATACAGCCAAGACCCAAATGCCAACGGTACAACCAACGGTACGGGAGATGCGGGTGATGGAAACAATACGGGAGTTGTGACAAACAGCAGTGGAAGCGTGACAAACAATACAGGAAACAGTACGGATACATCCACCAACAGTTCCAGCGTTGATGGAAGCGGTACAGGCAATCAGACAGCAGATACCAACCAAACATCAAACAGCACCATAAATAACAACAGTACTTCAAACAGCACGGCACAAAGCAACACTACTACAAACAGTACAACAGAAAACAACACTACTAATGCAAACAGCACGACACCAACAAATCAAAATAGCACCGATACAAATAGCACTAACCAAACAGATAACAACACAAATCCGTCAAATACTACTGACAATAACGATACTCAAAACAATACGAATATCCCCGACAATCCTACAGATACAACACACAACAATAGCTCAAACAGTACCAACACTACGCCAGCAAATCAAAACACTACGGACAATCCAATCACAAATACTACAAATCAGACAGATCCAATCAACAATCAAACCCAAAAAACAAATCAAACACAAAACGATACGAACAACACGTCCAATATGACAGAAAATACGACGGACAATACAAATGGCACTACACCGATAAAGGAAACGAACACTACAATCCCCGAAAACACTACAACACCAATTGAAGAAAACAACAATACAAAACAGAATGATACTACAGAAGAAAACAACAATCAGACAATACCTACCGATAACCAAACACAAAACGACACAAAAGCAATGCAAAATGATACTAATCAAACACAGCATGATATCTCAAATGTCACGACTAATGATACGCAGAGCATAGACGATGATACAAATCAAACCAGCGACTATAATCAAACGCAGCCAATCGTTAATCCGGTTGTAGAAAACACTACGACAGATAACGTAGATATTAACAATACCCAACAGGATACCCTCAACAATACCGATGTTGAACAGAATGTTGGAAATGATGATGATAATGAGGATATCGAAGAGGATAATCCTACCCAAGAAGAGAATAAGCCTACACCAAATGTAGACAATAATCAAGAAAATGAACAAGAAGATAATAATGAAGAAAATATAGTTAATAATCAGGAATCAGAAGCTATGAAAGATTCACCTAAAACGACAAAGGTTACCGAGTTACTGGTCAAAAGCCAAGAAAACAGCCAATCCGGTAATGTCGCCGACAGTGCCGCAAATTCTGCAACTGTCAATAAAGCATATGAATTGACCAAATCCAAAAAAGGTTCGGCCATTATTGATTCGGCAATGTCGGCATTAGCCATACTCTTTGTATTGTCACTTTTAGGTTCCATAGCATATGGTTATTATAGGAAAAGGGCATGAGCAAATTAAATGCTCGTTTAGTTCAAATGCCTTCTTTCTTTAATTTTTTTCATATTAACTTATCTTAAATCTTTTTTTTTAAACTTTTTATAGTCATGTACTCCCCACTTATTTCAAAACAGATACATATGTTAAACAATGAAATCTCCCCACAAAAACAATTTTTCTATAACGTTTTTTCAAGTATACTTTTTCAATAGCAATCCACCCAATCCACATTATTACTTTAGTTATATTATTTGTTAATAAAAGTAATACTTTTTTACAAAAAGATATTAAATTATTTATACCAAAAAAATGAAAATAATTAACATGAATGGATATTTAAAAATGATAATGATATCCATTCTATTAAATTTACAAAATTGAAAATTGGTGAATTATGAATTCAAAGATGCTAATAGTACTCTTTGTTTCACTTACCTTGATTTTGTGTTCTGCAGTCTGTGCAGAAGATTTACAAACTACCGATTCGGGAGTTGTAAATGGAGGAGTTTATTCACACTCCGTACAGCAGCCTGCATACTCAGCACAAAACTCAGGTGATAATGAAGCAACGGTACAGTTTAATATAACAAAAGAAGAACGAACATATAATAATGTTAATACGGCACCAAGTACAAGTGAAGAAAAACACGTGAAAAATGTAAGTGATGCAGTATTATCTACGATGGTCTATGTACAGGGAACAGACAACGCCAAATCTTCCTACGTGAACATTTCACTAGACGGTGACGATGACGGCGTATACGAAACTGTTTTGGAAAACAATCGCCTATTGAATGTTTCCTCATCAGGAGATGGTCAAGTACATAGGGTGAACGAAAATATTACAAGAGTATACTCAGATTACCTGTTGAATTATGACATTTCAGATTATATAAAATCTGACTCAATAAAGGTAAACGTGCATGCAACAAGTGCGGCCGGAAACAGTGACAGTAAAATAAAATATGTTGCAGTAGTTGCGGCATACAACGTAGAAGATTCCAATGAGGAATATTACTACGCCATAAACACGGGTCACAGTTGGAATTCATATGGCGATATCGCTACGACAAGATTTAATTTCCCTGCAAATGCTACCACAAACGTAACTCAAGCAGTCCTGACACAAGTTGCAACCTCTTCCGGTAAGGCCACAACCAAATTAAACGGCAAGGAATACGAAACAGTAACTCCTTCAAATTATTATTCAGAAAACACGTGGGATGTAACTGATAACATTCAGGCCAGCAACGTATTGACCAATACCGGTGAAAGCGGTTCATATAAAACAACTCTGGCAACTTTAACAATTAGAAAAGCCATTGCTGGCGATGAACCAACCCCAATTGGAGAATTTGCAATAGCAAATATTAGTATTGCTTCAGATAACGGATACACATCAAATGATACGTTATTAATGGATGCAAATAACACGATTACATTTACCATGGAAAACATTGAAGCGTTGCAAGCAGATGAATACACGGTAACTGCAACGGTTGGTACAAAAGTAATCACCGTTACTAAAGCTCCAAGCGAGTCTGGAAGCATAACGGTGACAGATTACATGCCAACAACTGAAGACGACGTGAGCTATTCACTGGAATTTGTACCTGTCAGTCCAAATAACCTTGACGGATTCACATTCACGGGAAGCTTTTCAGTATTGAACAATACGACAGAGGATGATCCGGCACTTCCGGATGATGGAAATCTTGGAGTCGAAAGGATAGACATCACATCTGTTGACGGATACACATCACATGATACGTTACTGTTAAACTCAAATAACAATGTCGTATTTACAATCAGACACCTTGAAAAACTAACCGGAGAAAAATATGAAGTTACGGCAACAGTCGGCTCAAAAACGGAATATAAAGGTGATGGAGACACTATAGACTTTAGAACTGTAAGCGTGTCAAACGTCAACCCTCAATCCGAAGGAACAGTATCATACTCAATAGAATTTTCCGATATAATCGGTGATGATTCAAAGACAATCACAGGTACATTGAACGTTGCAAAACAAGAAGAACCGGTAGCTGAAGACTTGATAAATGTAACCAATGTGAAAGTTTCCTCCAACAGCAATAACTTCCTGGTAAAACAGATAAACAACATTTCAGTAAGCTTATCTTCTCCGGAAGACCACAGCCCTGTAACTGTAACTTTAAAGGTTGACGGTGATGAAATATCACAAAGTGTCAGTCAACCTAGTGGAACAAGCAACATAATATTTGAATACAGACCAACAACCGACGGCACAANNGGTACACTAACAGCATACTACAACGGATACAGCAGCAAATCATACAACTATGATGAAAACTTCACAGTAACAAGACAATACACTGGAAAATACACTCCGGTCATTATTACGACATTCGGATACAAAAGCGGAGGATTCGGCAACTTCACATACGACTTGAATCTCGCAGACTATGGAATAACCGACGGATCAAAAATCGTGGAAGTACTATACTACCAGGGATACAACTGGGACAACGGATACGCAGTGGACCAATTAAATGTAAAACTAGGTAACCAAGCATTAACACCAATAGTTAACTACAACGATACCAAAGGATTCGGAGGATGGGATTACCCATCAGGACTCATAGTATACAACGCAACTGGCAAATTCAACTATGATGAACAGACAACACTCTCATTCACGAAAGACGTAAACACGCAGGTAGCATTATACGGAGGATACTTCATAGTAATCTACGAAAACGCTACGGACAGTTCCAACATACAAATCAACGAATTCACAGATTTACTGGCAGCCGGAGGAAGCTGTTACGGTGCAAACAACACAACCGCACTCATATACTCAACAAATGACATTACTACAGAAAACCTGAAAACTGTAAAAATATATGCCATAAGTGCAGCGGCAAACGAAGCAGCAGGTAGTATGACCTACGTAAATGACCAGGCATACTCATCCATGAACAAAGACTATAACAGCACCTCACAGGTATCATTCACGGAAATCGATCCAACAGACATAGTAAACGGTCAAAACGTAATCGCACTACAGTCATTAAATGACAACCTGGCAGCATTCAGTACAATAGTATATGCAACGTATGAAGTGCCTGCAAATGTTNNTTGTTGACAGTGTGGCCATCACATCCAACAGCGGCAACCTACTAGCCAACGAAGACAACACAGTCAAAGTAAACATATCCAACGCAGGAACAGCCACCAGCGCAACACTAAACATCAACATCGACGACACAACCACCACAACAGAACTAACAGACTTCACAGGAACACAAACAATAGACATAACATACATCCCACAAACAAACGGCGAAAAACCAGTAACCATAACAATAACATACCCAGACGAAACAACCCAAACAATCTACGAAGGCACCATAACCGCATACTACAACGGATACATGGGAAAATCATTCACAAACGGCGAAAACTTCACAACACAAAGAACATACAACGGACCTAACACACTAATCATAAACCCATTCGAATACTACAAATCAACCAACTGGGAAGAATTCACACAAGAATACGACGCAGCAGCCAACGGAATAACAGACCAAGACAAAATAGTAGAAGCACTATACTACCAAGGATACAACTGGAACAACAAAAACCTAGCAATAGGCATAAACATAAACAACATAGAAGCAAACATCCTAGCAAACTACAGCGACACCAAAGGATTCGCAAACTACAACTACCCATCAGGACTCATAGTATACAACCTAACCACAGGATTCAAAGCAAACCAAACAAACACAATCACAATCACACCACAAGAAAACAACGGAAACGTACTATACGGCGGATACCTAATAATAATCTACGCAAACAACACCGACCAAACCACAATCATGATCAACGAAGAAGCAGACCTACTAAACCCAGAAAGCAACGGATTCGGAGCAAACACCACAACCACACTAGCATACTCCAACTACAACAACATCCAAGCCACCCCAGACGCAACACTATACACAATAGCAGCCGCCGCAGACAAAGCAGGCGACAGCATAGTAACACTAAACGGCAAAGAATACGCATCACTAGCAGACAACTACAACACAGCATCAAGAATAAGCATAGTATCCATGAACGTAGACAACCTAGTCGACGGCGAAAACCTCGTAGTACTACAAAGCACAAACGACAACCTATTCGCAATGGGAACCATATTGGTGGTCACCAAGACAGTTGAACCTGTTCTTGTGGTTGATCCTATCGTTGCTACTGTTGGCGANNGTCAAGGATGAAAACGGCAAGGTAATCTATGCAAAAGTAGTTAACGGCGTTGCCACTATAGAAAACTTCGTAGTTCCTGACAGTTGGGCTGACAGTGAACTAAGCATAAAAGCAACATATACAGGTTCAAGCAAAGTAGCCCGTATAGATTCGGAAGTATCTACAATAACAGTTACATCAAAAGAAGTAACTATGACAACCAATGACGTTCAGGCAACGGCAGGTTCCACTGTTACCCTTGAAGCAACCCTTAGTGACAGCAGCATAAATACAGGCAAGATAATCTTTAAAATAAACGGTAAAACCGTTAAAGATGAAAACGGCAAGGTAATCTATGCAAAAGTAGTAAACGGCCAGGCAACTATGGACTACACCATACCTGAAAACTACAAAGCAAAAGACTACACCATAACAGCTGTATACATGCCGTCAAGCGGTGACAGAGTAACGGCTGAAGCAACGTTAACTGTTGTAAAAGAAGAATCTTAATTATTCTTAAAGAAGATTATTAATTATTCTTCCATTTTATCTTTTTTTAAAATCAATTACTTCAAATTACCCATTTGCTTAAAATCGAGTCATATTTTCAGATAGTTTCCCACTATCAAGCAATTATTATTTAATATAAATTTCCGGATATGAAGACAATACAAACATTAAACAATCATTAATAAAATAATCAAATGTTATTTAAATATACAGTTAAAATCCATTATTGTCATCAATTTTATCAGATAATACCAGATATTCATTAAATAATTTATTATTAAATTATTCGCCATCCAACCACCCCCCTACAATAAAATCATTAACCTTAAATATCCCCATTACAGTATTAAATTTATTGGAATATTTAATAATCTTTAACGCAGTATTTAATAAAAATAGCCGATATTATCAAAGTTTTAAAAAAAAATAATATGAATATCTTTATTATTTCATAAGTTAAAAGTATAAGCAATAATAAAATCAATTTAAAAATTTCACAAAAATATTTAAGTAAACAAAAATATTTCTAAACAATATTATTTGATTAAAAAATATTTAAAACACGGAATATACTTTCCGACAGCACATTTCATTTACCAAGCTAATGACGCAATTGATTTTATTATTAACATTCCCTAGAAGGGAATGACTTGGATTGTAGAAATCATAGATTTACTGATTCCAAGAATCCTCATCCCCCAGATGAAAAAAATTTCAATTTAAAATTGAAACTTCATAAAAAATAAACTATGGACTGATAAAAAATGAATAAGAATGTTAAAAGAATATTCTTTGTATTGACACTTTTAACAATACTGCTTGCAATATCAACCGTTAGTGCAACGGATGACTTGGATAGCGGTAATGTTGTAAGTGACCAGACAATAGAATCGGATGCTGGTTCTGATTATACACAAACAGCCACATCTGATTATACATTAACCAAGACGGATAAAGAAATTAAAAAGGATTCCATTACCATTGATGACATTGAATACACGAATGTTATAGAAAATCAGGAAATCACAACAAACACCATTCTCAACGAAAACACCTACATTAACAATTGTAACATAACTATGGGAATGTGGGATAAATTTACCAGCAACACTAATGCATATGTCAACAATACCAACATTAACGCTACTGTAAACAATGCCGAATTATCACAACTATACATGACAAACTCAATTGTAAATGGAAAAATAGAAAATAACGGTTCAGTAATATTAACCAATAGTCTTCTAAACATGACTACGCATAATAGATATGGAAGTCTGATAATTAACGACGACTGTACATTTGGAGAAGGATTCTGTTTAGATGGTGTTCTAGGTGAAATCATCATAAATGACAGCAGCAGACTACTTCCTCACCAAAGTTATTATACTGGAAATATTACCCTCGAAAACGTGACTCTTTGTGGTGGTCATAAATCAAATGACGGCAATTTAACATTAATTAACTGTACCTTTGCCTACACTCAGCAAAGGGGTATGGATAATAATGGTAACTTGACGCTTATCGATTCAACTGTCCTGAATCTTAACAATCAGAAAAACGCTTATGCATATAACACCACATTCAGTGGAAGTTTTCAGAATTCAGGCAACATCACATTAGCCGATGACGTGTCATTTAACACTTCAAGTTTCTATAATTACGGTACTATTATCATAAACAACAGTAACATAATATACCCTTACCTTAGAAGCTTCAAGGGAAACCATCATCTGATGAACCTAACGATTAATAAAAGCATTACCAATGAGGCACAGTCAACCCTCACGCTAAGCAACGTCACGATAAATCAGACAATAACAAATTATGGAAATTTAATCATTGACGATGACTGTACCTTCGAAACTGGATTTAGGCTAAACAATTATGGAAACATTACCATAAACGATACGAATAGGATATATCCATATACCAATTCATTCAACGGTGAAAGTACGCTAAGTAACCTCGTTATTGATAAAACAATATCCAATACCGGAACTTTAACGTTGAAAAACGTTACGATAGCAAGTACCATCAGCAACAATGGAGTTCTCATTATCGATGACAACTGTACATTTACAGATAATGTGGAAATCTACGATTACGGTGAAATAATAATCAACAACACAACCAGAATAACACCATACCTTCCTATATACAATGGAGAATACACGGTAGAAAACGCTGAATTAACGACAACCAAAACAAACAACGGCGATTTGACAATAATTAACTCAGAATTAACAGGGGAATTCTATAATTATGGTACGGTAACCTTTGAAAACTGTGTCTTAAATGGCTATTTGCAGAATGAAGGTACCATGATAATTGATGATGACACGGTATTCGGCGATGACTTATATATTGAAGGAGCAGGAGAAATTATCACAAACCAAATCGATGAAATAATCGGTTTCCTGACAGTATATAATGGAGATTACACAATCGTAGCCGCCATCCTAGACAGCGACAAGGCAAACTACGGCAACCTGACAATCATCAATTCAACACTCGAAAACTACTTCGAAAACTACGGAAACCTGACTGTCATCAACACAGTCCTTGATGGACAGATATCCAATGACGGACTCCTGAACATCAGCGATGACTGTACGCTGGGTGAAAACCTCATAATTAGCGGAAACGGACAGGTAATCTATTCCGACATCAACAGTCTGGCACAGCACATGAGAACCCTAAACGGAAACTACACTCTAGAAAACATTACATTAACAGGCACTAAAACAAACAACGGTAACCTGACATTAAAAAACATTACACTGGACTGTACCCTTACAAACAACGGTATTTTAAACATAAGTGACGACTGTGAATTCGGAGAAAACTTCATGCTTCTTGGAAACGGGCAGATAATATGCGACGATTTCACCAAAATATTGCCATATCTGTCAACCATCAACGGCAATTACACCTTTGAAAACTGGAACATCACAAAAGACCTGAACCTATACGGCAACATCGAAATGATCAACTGTAGCATCAAAGCCAAAATCACAAACTATGAAAACTTAAGCCTTGTCAATTCAAGCCTAAGCAACAATAACAAGAACGTACAATCAGGCAAAGAAGACGGATTCCTGATAAACAACCGTGGAAAGCTGGACATGATTAACTGTATTATGGAAAACAACACATTCGATACCTCAGCATCATATTCTTCAGCTAGACTCTATGGAGCAATAGTTAACAATGGAAATATGACCATAACAGACAGCAAATTCAAAAACAATAGATTGGGACATTACTTCGCAGAATCATATAACAACTACTATGGAAACAGCTTCGGAAACGGAAGTGTAGTAAACAATAAGGGAGTACTGACAATTTCCAACTCCAACTTCACGGAAAATTATGCCGGAAGCTATGGAGGAGCTATAGTAAGCAGTAAAAACCTTACGATAACCAACTGTAACTTCAACGACAACACAGCTATAGTGGGCGGTGGAGCAATAGGACTGGATAAGGGTCGAGCAGTAATAACCGACAGCAGCTTCAAACAAAACAACGCAACCTTACGGCTTACTGTAAATGAGTTATGTGGTGGAGGAGCAATATACGCATCCAACGGTGAAATGATTGTAGACAACTGTACCTTCGACAACAACCAGGCAATATGTTATCTTACAGGACTGGCTGGAGTAAACAGTAACGGAGGATCCATTGCAATCATAAACATGAAAGCGAACATAAGCAATTCCACATTCAAAAACCATCAAAGTGAGGTAATACAGGGCGGAAAAATATACTACACCTATGACATGAATACGACAATATCAAACTGTTTATTCGAAAACAACAAGGGTGGAATAAGAGACTACACTAGATTAAACATCATCAACAACACATTCAAAAATACGACGGGATCTGAGGTCATATACAATATGGTCACAGTCAATGCCAACAAAACAATATCCCAAAACAAATTCATAGACAACAATGTAACGACAGAAACGATAAGTCGATACGTATACTTTGACGGTTCAATACTCAATATCACAAGAGAAGAAAACACATATCAGAACACTACAATAAATGATACACTTCAATTAGACGTTCCGGAGGATATCCTTGAAGGAGTAGATGTGACAATCACCGGAACATACACGATAAACAATCCGGACAATTACGATTCAAACATTCTTGAACAAAACAAATTCAATGTATACTTAAATGGAGTTTTAGCTCAAACGGTTGATGAATTAACATTCACAATCACTCCTACATCCGGAACAACCATAGTGACAGTTCAACCTACAATTTCACAGACACGTGAAAGCGTATCAATCAATCCGGCAAGCATATCCGATTTAACGATAACACCTGAAAACATTGATGAGTACCTCTATGAAGGAAAACTTATCGGTGTAGCAAAGGGCAGTATCGTAACATTTACCGGAGAATTTATGAATACCGAAGAAATATATGTCAAAACAGAAGGCATCATACTAACTGGTGAAGATGCAACATTTACAGATACCGTATTTATACTTGATGCCAACAACATAGTACTAAGAAACATGACAATTACAAACAGACAGACAGAATACCCAATATCAAACTATGGAAACGGCAATACAATCTCTGACAACACGATAACAATTACCAAATCTGACGGAAAGATAGCTGCCATCAAAAATATAGCATCCAACACGAAAATATCAAACAACATTCTAACAGTATCCGGACCGGCAAACACGATAGATTTCAACGAAGAAAGTGAATCCGATACACAGGCAATATTACTTTTAGGCGGTGACAACAACAAAATAATCAACAATACAATAAGCGTAAACTGCAGTGGAATAAATACCATGTACGGAACAATCGAAGGAATAACTAACAGTGAAGGGGCAACCAACACATTAATTACCCAAAACAGGATAAACGTGACCGGAGCAAACTTCAACTATGGAATCAACTGTCTGGTAAACGATGAAAATATGACAATCACGGAAAATACCATGATTATAACAGGTGAACGTTACTGTGACGGTGTACAGGTAGGAAACGGAGTGAAAAATATACTCATATCAGACAACAACATAACCTGCGTATGTATAAACACGACAGTGCTGGACACAGAAGGAGCTATAACATATGGTGTAATAGCAAGTAACATGGGTTCAAGCGAGTCAGAAAACATCACGGTAAACAATAACAACATAAACATCACGGGAACGGCCAACTACGCGATAGAATTCTATAAAGTTAAAGATACACAGGTACACGACAACAACATAACAGTAACCGGCCCATTCTCACTGGGAATAGCATATTCCTACTCACCAAACGGTGTGGCTACAGGTAATGTAATCAGCACCAGCGGAGATGGAAATACGCCAATAAACTACATAACAGAAGAAGTAAAACAGGAAAATACCGGTATAAGGATACAGAATGGAACACAGAACATACACATAGAAAACAACACCATAACAACAAGTGACGCAGCATTAAACGATTCAACAATTCATTCAGACGTAGCAAACATCACTATAAAAAACAACATACTCTCAAGCAGTACGAAAACCGGAGATGCATCGTTAATTGTACCATTTAACGCAATAGTAGAAAACAATACTGCACCAGACAACCAGACAAATCCTGGTGAAGACGACGGCTGGACTAAAGTAATAATCACGCCAAACAACATAGACCAGTATATGGACTACAACTATGAAAAAAATGGATACCTACAACTTGAACCATACACCAAGGCAATATTCGAAGGAACATTCATCAATTACGGAATTGGATTCAAAAACAGCAACATAATACTAGACGGAAGCAACGCAACATTCACCGACGTCGGATTCACTATAGAAAGAAAGAACAACATAACCATACAAAACACCAAAATAAACACCAATCCTAACAAGGTAAGCACATTAATAGGCATAACCCAAGCCGACAACATTACAATAAGAAACAACACCATAACCATGTACAACACAGTATCATCAAAAACAGAATGGGGATGGACCACAGCATTCTTCACCCATGGAATCTACTTCAGTCTTGCAAACAATTCATACATAGAAAACAACACGATAAACATATACGGACCAAGCGTTGACCAAAACAGTGGCGGACCAAACACCTATGCAATAGAAACAAGAACATGTAACAATGTAAGCATAAAAAACAACAACATAAACATAGAAAACACAACCACACCAACAGAAGAAAGCCTAATGAACGGAATATGGATATCATTCAACTCAGTAGGCATAGAAATAACCGACAACACCATTAGCGTATCAGGAGCAGTAACAACAACGGCAATAAACAACACAAATCCTGATGAATCAAACATAATAGAAAACAATGACATAACGGAAAACCCAATAATAGCACCGATAATAAGCATGGATGACATCTTCGGACTAACAAACACGCCGACAACAATAACTGTAACCGTAACAGACAATGATGGAAATGCACTCACCGATGGAACAGTGACATTCATGGACGAAGAGGAAAATATCCTAGGAGAAAGTACAGTAACTGACGGTGCGGCTTCAGTCACCTTAACCTTCACCGATGAATTGACCACTGAACTAATAGCACTATACACACCGGCATCAAGCCAGTACATAGAAAGCATAGCATACAGCATGTTAACTATAGAAAATCCACAAACAACCATTACAATCACGACAGACAACCTAAAAGCAGGAGAAACAGCCAC
>MUZY01000249.1:8396-10495 GCA_003266065.1 Methanosphaera sp. rholeuAM130 | reverse complement strand
AATCTACGCTAAAGTTGACTCCAACGGTGAAGTATCAGTTGACTACAACATCGGTGATCTTAAGGCTAAAGATTACGTGCTAACTGCTACATTCATTGCAAGTGGCTATGACAGATTGGAAAGCAATACTACGATGACCGTGGTAAATGATTAGCATAACTCGGATAAAAGACGTTAAATGGAAGTTTACATACAATTCTTCCATTATCTTTTATTCCTTTTTTAAAGGGAAATTTATAAATATTTATTTTGTTCTCGGGATTATGGTTTTGTCCTATTTTTAATTTTAAAAAGATTTTTTACATGAAAAATGATAACTAAATCTACTTATTGATTGATAGCAATAACTATACTAAAAATCAATTTGCGAAAAAGATTATTGTATAACTGCAAAAATGTTAATACAGTGATTTCTTTTTTGAAATTCTAATAGAACAACATTTATCTAACTTTACATTCTATCTAACTTTACATTCTATCTAACTTTTTCTTGAATAACAATAATATTCTGCTATTTTTAAGACTTTTTATCAATGTTCTTAAGACTTAAAACATGAAAATCCAATAAAATTTACGCCAATATAATTTAGATGCAATACTATAATTATATTTAGTTAATATGAAACAATAGTTTAAATTAAGTACCTGGCTAATAATTATGCTAGATTAATCCATATACATTAAATAATTCCACACATCTTCGTGAAAAATGACATCAACAATAAACAAAGTTATTCTATTGATTTTTTCATTTTTCTCATCACAATAACAAGGAATGATAAATATTCAAAACTATGAAATCAATTCATTAAAAATGACTTTAAAGAAAGCATATACTATACAACAATAAAAACATCCAATATCATATGATGTTAATGAAAAAAATTAAAAATTACTAGTAAAAAAAGCATATTGATAATGATTTAAATAGTTCATCAATTATTAAAATGTTTATATTTTTATAATTATAATGAACATAATAACATTTAAATAGCACAAAAAATATAAAAATAGTTATGAATATGGAATATATTAAGAATAATTATCATTTTGAAACATTGAGTGGTAAACATGACTTGAGCAATTTTCAATCAGACTCAATTGATTTGACAAATTTTTTAAAAGAAGATGCATTAATACAACAGGAAAAGAAACTTAACATTACTAAATTAGTGATATGCGACAATGAAATAATTGCTTATTTTTCATTATTGACAGATACATTAATATTAAATAACGTTAGAGAAAAAAAGTTGAAAAATGACATTAAATCAACATTACATACGACTTCAAGAAAAAGAAATATTCCTGCCATAAAAATTGGAAAATTAACTGTTGATCGAAAATATACAGGAAAAGGATTAGGAAGCCACATTCTAGGAAATATTATGAAAAACATAGCCCTTATTGCAAATAATGAAGTGGGTTTACGTTTTATTATAGTGGAAAGTTATGCAAGAGCATATAAATTCTATGTAAACAAAAATTCTTTTAAAAATTTAAGGAAAGATGATGAATTGATAGAAAAAATAGATAAAATAATCAAACGAGACCCTGAAAGAACGTTTTATTTATACTTTGATATTTTGAAGTTATTAAAATAGTACAGTTCTTTGTCTTTTGATTCTTTCAACTACTTCTTTCTCTTTGTCAGTTAAAGGTTCATCCATGCTCTTTAATACTCGTTCAGCATCTTCCCCATACAACTCAGGAGTATTACCTATTGGTCTTGCCATTAAATCACATCCTTTTTCTAATTAAAATATATAACTCAATATTAATATATCTATTTGTATTACTATTTATAAATTTATGTAATAGTTTGATTATTTATAATAAAATGATTTAAAAAATATACAATTTACGAAGTTTAAAGTCAATTAATAGAAATAGAATATGAAATTCGATAATTTATGAACATCTTCCCAACATAACATTGGGAAAAAAACTATGAAAAATGATAGAATAAAACTTATACATGTCAAAATAATAACATGAACAATCCAAATTATTTTCTAAACAACCAAATACGAAAAGGCAACAGAAATACTAACAACAACAGTAACCCCGGCACAGCCAACACTCACAATTACACCATT
>MUZY01000249.1:7660-8306 GCA_003266065.1 Methanosphaera sp. rholeuAM130 | reverse complement strand
AATACTACGATGACCGTGGTAAACTAAAATTTCAATGATTAGAAGGAAATTCAATTCCTCCTAACCTTTTTTTTAATAAATGATTATTTGAATAATCCCAATGACTAGAAAAAATAGTAATGTTAAGTTTGTTTTTTGAATTATTTAATTTCAAGAGTAAAAATAATATATATTGAAAGAAAAAACTTGTGAACTTCCGGAGGATATTTCCTAGTCACAATTGATGTTACACTCATTTATCCTAGATGTGTTCTTGTATGTATCCAGAAATTCTTTGAAATCCTCAACTGTTTGAGTGTTTATCTTATAATATGACCATCTGCCCTTTTTTGTAACGATGACCAGTTTTGAGTCCGTCAATTGCTTCATATGATGCGATAGTGTCGATTGGGCTATCTGCATTTGGTCTAATATATGACATGCACATAGTTGCTCCTCGGATAAAAGTTTTATTATTTCAACCCTATTTTGATCGCTTAATGCCTTGGCTATCTTTATGATTTCTTCAGTATCCATAGTCGTCACCATCTTCTAAGTTATATTTCTATTTCTTAATCCTATTAACTATTTCTTAATGAAAAAAGAAAAGGTGAAGATAAACTGATTAGGAATTGTACCATTCTTTTGTATTGTTAATTATCCTTAC
>MUZY01000249.1:7212-7598 GCA_003266065.1 Methanosphaera sp. rholeuAM130 | reverse complement strand
GCACTAATGTATGCTATCGTGAATACCAGGAATATCTGTATTGCAAAAGGTATCGCTATAAGTATGATATCCTGTGGATTTGAGAGTATCAGATTTCCCTGGAATGAAAAGATGAATATCAAAGTCAACAGCAAGCCCATCGTGGTTATATTGTTGAATTTCGGTATGAACTCATTTTCAAGGTAATCCAAACCCTTATTGTTTATGAAGTATTTTCTTGTAATTATGCTTGCTATAAAAGGTATTACCACAAATAACACTACGGATAATACCAGCGTATCATATGGTATTCTTATGTTTGATATTCCCAGTAGATATGTGACAATCGGCACATATGCAAATAGTATTATTATGTCGTTGGTTGCCACCTGCACTAGCGTATATGC
>MUZY01000249.1:0-7111 GCA_003266065.1 Methanosphaera sp. rholeuAM130 | reverse complement strand
AGTATTGCCCGAAGATTATCCTTAACCCTTTTTATCGAGTTGAAGTCTATCTTTAGCATCATCGGATATATCATTATCCATATCAATATCGCCATTGGTATTGATATTTGTGCATATTCAAATTTGCTTAGGACTTCTATGAAAAGTGGAAAGTATTGGCTGATTATTATTCCAATTACCATACATATTATGACCCATACAGTCAGATATTTGTCAAAAAAGCTTATTTTTGGAGTTTTGTTCATATTATCACCGATTATTGTTTTTAAATATTTTGAAAATTATATCTATAAATGTAGATGTATAGATATATATGCATATTTAAGTATATAAAGATAAGCAGTGAAAATTTCATAAAAGATTTAAAATCAGGCAACGAAACTTAAAAACAATTCCACGATACTCATATACATAAGAAGAAAAAAGTCAATTCACCCCTTGATTGAATATATCACAGCATGAATTAAGAAACATAGTCTCGGAGAATTCATACTGTGACATCTAAAAGTTTATAATATAAAAAAACAAATAGATTACCATAAACAAGGAGGTAGANNAGAGACTTCACACAGGGTTTAAGAAACATTACCGGCGGAGAACTTAAGGCATATACCGACATGATGATAGAATCCCGTGGAATTGCAACTGAACGTATGATTCAAGAAGCCGAACAGATGGGTGCAGACGCCATCGTAATGGTAAGATACAACACGTCATCCATCGTTGAAAATTCATCAGAGGTTCACTGTTACGGAACCGCCGTTAAGTTTATCTAAAAATAGACTATTTTCCCATTTTTTTTCTATTATTCTCTTTTTTTAATCATAAACAGTGAATATGTTCAGCATTCAATATGGCAATTTAATTTAGAACTATTTTTTTATATATTCATCTACATAATACTATTATGAAAGATTTAATATGTATTATACCAGTCAGTAATTTTAATGACTCCAAAACAAGGCTTTCACCATTATTATCACAAGATGAACGTAAGGAATTATTGAAAGCCATGCTTAAGGACATTATTAATGAAGTCAGAAGTCATGTTTATGATATTGTACTTGTAAGTAACGATGATGAAGTCTTTGAATATGCAAACGATTTGGGCATTAGTTTCCACAAGGAGAAAGATTATGATGACAATAAGCTCAACAATGCATTGATTGATGCAATCAAAACCGTCAAGTTAAACTATGACGATTTGGATATTCTGGTTATTCCATCGGATATCCCATTGATTAACTCCAATCACGTCATCAGTGCACATGAGTCTACGGCGGATTTGGTAATCAGTCCTTCACGCGGTGGAGGTACAAACCTATTATGCTTCAACAGCGACTTTGACTTTACCCCATTGTTTGGCCAGATGAGCTATTTCAGACATGTCGAAGAGGCCTATACAATGGGAATGGATGTAAACGTCATCGAATCATTCTATTTGTCGTTGGACGTCAATACCAAAGAGGATTTGGGTGAAATATTGCTGCATGCGGTTTCAACAAATACTTATGAATACCTATCGAAATTAAACATATCTGTTAAAAGCAGCCATGGACAGGAGAGATTGGATGTCAAAAGAAATGATGAATGAAAACTCTTCCATGAGCATTGCCGGTCTTGACCCCTCCGGTGGAGCGGGGATACTGGCAGATGCGAAAACATTTCATGCACACGGCATTTATGCAACATGTGTCGTAACAGCAATTACTGCCCAAAATCCATATGAGGTTACAAATATCCAAAAAATTGACGTTGACGTAATCAGTGATCAAATCGATACTATTCTAGATGTTTATCCAATCGAATACATAAAAACAGGTATGCTGTATTCCGAGGACATTGTAAAACTTGTATCGTCCAAAATTAAAGAATACCAGCTCAAGGCAGTTGTCGATCCTGTTATGATTAGTGAATCAGGTAAAAACCTGACGCAAGATAATTTTGCAAGTTTCATCAATAAGCATTTATTGAAAAATTCATTTTTAATAACGCCAAATATACATGAAGCGGAACAATTATCAAATATTAAAATAGACAATGAAGATAGAATGATTGAAGCATCATTAAAATTAAGTAAATATACAAATGTTGTAATTACTGGAGGACATCTTAAAGGAAATGATATACTGGTTGAGGGGGATAATCTTCACATCATCGAAGGCAATTTGATAAAGACAGACAATACACATGGAACCGGATGCACATATTCCAGTGCAGTAACGTCAAACCTAATAAAAGGATACGATATCCTTGATTCGTGCATAAAATCCAACAGATTTATACAGAAAGCTATAAAAAATGGTTTTAACAAGACCCCCTACCAGTTATTTAAACTACGTTAAAAATTAAAGTATTTAAAAAGCAACAGATTTTATCACTAGAAATCCCCTTCAAAACATTGATTTAAAAAAAGGATAACCCAATAACATGAATTAACTGGATAAAATTTTAGGAGGATATGACCATGAAAGGCATCTACCCCCAAAAGCCAACGGATAAAGCCAAAATAAACTCAAAACTATATAATGGACGATTGCTTGGAGAAAATGAGTTGGGAAACGTGCATATTCACGGCCCCTACGGCAATCCACAATCAAATATTAAAATCGCATACCTGATTGGTATGCATCCATTCGAAAGCAAAGCCCACAGAGCATTGTTTGAATGCATCAGAAAGTATCATGAAAAGCTGGATAAGAAATACTACATATACAACACCGACGTTTACAACACGGATAAGGTAAGCGAAGGCCGTATGGATGGTCAACTTTTGGCTCAGGAATTTATAAAGCCCCACGTGATAACGAACAGTTATGACTTTGTAGTTGACATTCACTCAAACAAGGGAACAATGGGTCCGGGCAAATATGAAAAGACCAATTTCCTCTTTGCACCGGGATTCGATGAAAATTCAACAAAATATCAGGAGATACTATTAAAAAGAATTGATGAATTGGTATATTATGCACCGGAATACAGGACAAGCCCCGAATACATCACAGTTCCGATTGCAAATAACGGTACTCCAACGCTGGTATATGAAACGTACTCCTATGAAAATATGGATAGAACACGCCGTTTGGTTAAAAAATTAGTCTTTAATGTGGATAGATTAAAATTCAACAAATAAAAAAAAAGATAATAAAAAGCATATAATGTTTAAATAGTATATGCTTCATCATCAATGATTGAAAAGCCGTTAGACTCAAGGATACTTAATGCCAGATCATTATTGTCTGTTCTAAGCACAACCAATGCCTTGGAGGTTTTCTTCTCAACGAAAGCGTAGATATATTCAACGTTGATATTCTCTTTGTTGAGTAGATCCAATGCATTTTCAAGACCTCCAGGCTGGTCATCCACCTCAATGGCAAGTACCTGTGCAAAGCTTACTGCAAACTGTTCTGCTTCAAGTGCATCCTTTGCCTTATCCGGGTCAGACACTATCATCCTCAATATTCCGAATTCCGATGTGTCTGCAATTGATAATGCCCTGATATCGATATCCTCATTTTTTAGAATATTTAGTGATTTCCACAATCTTCCCTGTTTGTTTTCCAAAAATACTGATACTTGTTTTAAAGTCATTCTTTTCACCTTTTAGTCAAAATTACGTTTATCTATTACCCTTACTGCTTTTCCTTCACTTCTAGGTATGGAATATGGTTCTGCCAAGGTAACCTTTACACCTATACCAATCGCTTCCCTTACCTTTTTGGCTATTAACCTTTTAAATGATTCCAGGTTTGGTATGGAATCTTGGAAGTTGCTCTGGTCAATTTCCACCTGTACTTCTATTTCATCCATTGTTTTCGGTCTTGATACCACAATTTGATATGCCGGAGACAGTTCATCCATCTTCATGAGTACTTCTTCGATTTGTTTAGGGAAGACAATTACCCCTTTGACTTTGAGCATGTCATCGCTTCTTCCCTTGATTCTACTCATACGTACATTTGTTCTTCCACATTCACACTTTTCATAGGTTATTGAAGTCAAATCTTTTGTCCTATATCTTATTACAGGCATTCCAGTCTTTGTTAGTGTTGTGAATACTATTTCCCCTTCGGTACCTTCAGGTAGCACCTCCAATGTTTCAGGGTCTATTATTTCAGGATAGAAGTGATCTTCTGCTATGTGCATTCCATTTTTGAAGTGACATTCGGTTGATACGCCCGGACCTATTACCTCCGTCAATCCATAGATGTTCTGTGCGGATATTCCGAATTTGCCTTCGAGCTTTTGTCTGATTTCCTCGGTCCACATCTCTGCACCGTATAATCCACCTTTAAGTGGGATGCTTTGTGGATCGATACCTTCCTTTTCAAAGGATTCGGCCAGATACAATGCATATGATGGTGTGCAGCAAAGATAATCAGCCGGGAAATCCTTTAGGAAGTTCATCTGTTTTTGGGTGTTACCGGAAGACATCGGCACTGCCAGTGCTCCTATCTTTTGAGCTCCGTACTGTGCTCCATGACCACCTGTGAACAATCCGAATCCATATGCCACGTTTACTATGTCATCCTTATGTACGCCTACGCTGGCAAGTCCACGAGCGGTACATTCCGCCCATATATCCAAATCCTTTTGGGTATATGCGGCAACAGTTGGTATTCCCGTTGTTCCACTTGTTGAGTGTACTTCTACCCAGTCTTCCTTTGGTGCTGCCTGCAAATCAAATGGATATGTTTTTCTCAAGTCATCCTTTGTAATAAACGGCAGCTTTTGGATATCTTCCAGTGTTTCTATATCCTCCGGTTTGACTCCGGCTTCGTCATATAGATTTCTGTAGAATTCCACATTATCATATGCATATTTTACAACCTTTTTCAGTCTTCTTAATTGTAACTTCCTTAACTCTTCTCTATCCATACATTCTCTTTCAGGATTGAAAATATACGCATCTTCTTCTTTAAATTTGCTCATCTTATTCCTCTATTGTAATTAGTTCTATATTGTTAATTGTTTTATTTTCTATATCATCTTGGGTTAATTCTATTATGCATGCATGTCCGCTGTTTGCATCCCCAGGATTTATTACTATTGTATCGCCTATAGTATCCTTTCCTATTGATTCATGGATATGTCCGCATATGTTTAGGGTCGGCTGGGTTTCTTCTATAATCTTTCTTACGGCACAGCTTCCCACGTGTTCTCCTGCGGGAATCTTATCTGCATTTGTATCAAGTGGTGGTGCATGGGTAACCAGTATTGTAAAGTTATCCTTGCCTAAAATATCCGCGTATTTGCTGAGGTTTTCATATAACTGTTCATCCGTGTATTCATTTGGCGTGTCAAATGGTGTTGGATTGGATCCTCCGAATCCGACCAGTTGTATGTCACCGATAGTTGACGTGGCATCGTGAATGTTAGTTGCATCTGATTCGTCGAGTAAATTGCCTGCATTCTTTGGATCGCAATTTCCAAACAATGCATGTACGTTAGCGTACCCTGAGAATTTATTCAGTATGTCAATGAATAATTCTTCCGGACCAAATTCGGTAACGTCCCCCGTTATGAGGATTTCATCTACCGGATTTTCATCCAGGTATGAATATATTTTATCCGGATTGCTGTGTATATCTGTAATTACTAAAAATTTCATATAATTAACTCCGATTAATATTAGAATATATTAATAGATATCTTTTTCAATATTTATATTAATTGTGATTTTTTTAAAAATTTTTTAAAATAATAAAAATTATGAAAAAAAATTTGATTAAATACTTTAAAAAATGAAAAAAATACTAAAATAAAAAAAGAAAAGTTGATAAAACCTCATGCATCAACTTGTTCTTGGAAAAATGAAGCCATCTCTGAAAGGGCATTTGAAATATTGTCCTTTTCACCGAATATGAAAACAGATTTGTCATTGTCGTCAAATTCGATTATGACATTTTCATATTCACAAACTTCATAGAAACGTTCGACTTGAATTTCATCCCTGAAGTTAAACCTTACAAAATCGAAATTGGCGGGCATTCCCGGAATGAATTTTGACTGAATCTTGTGGTCTTTGAATACTTCCTTACCCTGAGAGGCATCTGCTAATTTTTGAGTCCACTCGTCAACAAATTCAGGGCCTTCATCCTCTGCCATTATCATCAATTTCTGTTCTGCACTATTTAATAGGGAATCTATTTTCGGCAACTCATTGATTCTTTCTTGAGCCGTAGAATCTTCATTATAATAATTCGTAAGTGCACGGGCATGCTGCAGGTTTTGAACCACATCCCGTGGAATTTCATGCGTTTTGAATAATGCCCTTAGCAGATTGTCCAATACAAGCCAACGTTGATCCAGTGGATTTACTTGACCGTCATTAGGCATTTAAATGACCTTCTAATATTTTTCTGGTATTGAAGTTGTAAATTTTACCGTCTAATGATTCTTCGATTTCCTTGTCGATTTCATCCATTGAAGCGTAATCGTTCAAGAACAGTATATGATATGATGTCGTGTTCTTTATTCTTAATACTGCTATTTTTTCCTTGTCTGTGAGTTCTTTATTTTCTATGTTTACTCTGAAGTCTAAAAACTGCTGGTAATCTTCAGGTAAATCTTTCTTTGTGAATACTCCTATTAATTCTACTATAAACTTTTCCATTTGAAACACTCCTTGAAATAAGTAATTATTATAATTTTTTTATATAACCATATTCTTTATCTATTATAATAATAGTTTAAACTTTGAATTTAATAAAAGTATTGTTTACACATTTTTGAAAATAACTACTAAAGCAAAATAAGTTTGAAAATAAAAAATTTTTTAATGAAGGACATTTTGAAAATAATAAATTGACTCAAAACAAAAAAGGTTAAACTTAAAATTAAAAGGTGGTTAATTGGAATATGAACTTAATCATATTCACATAAAAGCTTAGAATTATTCTGCAGCTTCTTCTTCTTTAGGTGTGTTCATTTTTTCGATTAACTCGGAAGGGTCAACGATTTGTTTGTCAAGAGTACATTCTTCAGGACTTAATCCCATAGCTAATCCGTATAACTGAGCTAAGTGTAATACAGGTATAGCAAAGTCAGTACCGTATTGTTCGTTAACTTCTTTTTGACCTACATCAAATTGCATGTGACAGAATGGACA
>MUZY01000047.1 GCA_003266065.1 Methanosphaera sp. rholeuAM130 | reverse complement strand
GGTATGGGTGGAATCTATGTAAACCTCATAAATGATGTAAACTTCAAATTAGGTTTAGGAATTACGGAAGAAGCTATTGATGAACAAATCAACAGTACAAAAGTAAGCAAACTATTGGAAGGTTATCGTGGAGATGCTCCATGTGACATTGAAGCCGTTAAGGATACATTGAAACGTGTAACCAGATTAACCTTGGATTTCCCTGAAATCAAGGAATTGGATATCAACCCTGTATTCTGTTATGAAGAAGGTTCCAGTGCATTGGACATAAAAATTAAATTATAACCTTCAAAACTTTTTTTTCTTTTTAATATCTACTTTTTTCAAACAATTTAATAAAACAACTTATTCCAATCAGATAATATTTCAATCTTTGAAACTCATTCTCAAATCATATTTTAATACTATATTTCACCTTAACTAATTATTTAAGATGAGACTTGGCCAAAGTTATCATAAAACAAAAAAAAAAAATTTTAAAATGTAAAACAACGTTTTCTAAAAAAAGAGGATATATTAAAAGTAATTAACTTTCAATATGGTCATTAACTCTAACAATTACCTTGTTCAAGTATTTTTTAAGTGGTCCGGTCTTATTGGCGATATGCTCAACGAATGTCATGTCCTCGCTTTTGATTGCTTTTAGATATACAATCAAAAATATGTAAATGATACTGGCAACTGCTCCACCGACAATCATTCCAAGCAAAGTCTTAGGTGCAAAATTCATTATTATCATCATGATTATCGTAATAATAAGTATCTTTAACAAGTCCTTGTATGGAGGATGTACTTTAGTTAAATGGGTTACCTCAAATATTGTCATCAGCATCAGTATAAATGTTGCAATTGTTGTTGCGAGTGATGCACCCCTAATATCAAACAGCGGTATTAAATATACACAACTGACGATACTTATTATTGCCCCAACAATCAATGAATACATCGGAAATGACGGTTTTCCTAGTCCTTGACACATGCTACTTGCTATCAGGTACATTGAGAAGAAAAACATTCCGCTTGCAGAGATACTTAATGCTCCTGCACCGCCGGCGAAGTTTTCACCGAACAATATGCTCATTAACGGCAATGAATATACTATGATGAATGCGGTTACCGGAAGTGACGTCAATGATGTGTATCTGTATGCCTGGTGTATGTACATTTTAAGTAATTTTTCATCTGCCAAACTGTCCGCCTCACTTGTTGCCGGCAAAACGGATATGGAAATGGAGTTGGCGATAATCAAAGGTATACGACTGATGGCTGTTGCATTGGTGTAAAGACCTGCAAAGAGTGCCGGCAGGAAAATACCTATGAAGAAAGTTCCTGAGTCATACAGTATGATTTCGGCAATACCGGATATGACTACCGGTATGGAAAACTTAAATATCTGAATCATTATCTGACTTTCTTCCTTAAAGGATAGTTTATCATACTCTTCGGTCAGATAGACATCCTTAATGTCTCGTTTATAAAGATAATATGATCCGAGTAATGATACCAAAAACCCTAATGCAGTACCTAAAACCGCTCCTGCAGCATACCATCCTATAAATACCAGACTAGATGCAAGAATTAAAGTAGCTATTTGCTCAATAAACTTGCTGTAAAATAAGTCTTGCATATTATAGAAACCTTGGAATATTCCCCTTAATGCCCCTACAATAACACTAAACGGCACAATCAGAGATACTAACCTTAACGGTAATATTGCCTCCGGCTTGTGCCACATGGTCATAGCCACGGGCTCCGATATAAGTAACATTATAATTGCCGCTATTATAGACAGGAATATCATCAGTTTCATACCGGTAACGGATATCTGATGCACCATCCGTTTATCGTCAACGGCCTTGTACTGTGATACGTACTTGGCTATGGCAGGCGGTATACCACCTGATGCCGCTATGATAAAGGTATTCTGGAAGGGTAATGTTAATCCAACAATTCCATACTCTGCAGTTGTAAGTAATCTACTTAAAATAAAACGGTAAATAAATCCACCTAATCTAAGAATAACCGAACCTAACATTGTTATTATACTTCCGGCCGCTAATTTAGATTCTTTATCGGACAAATACCTACCTCCTGATTATGTAAATTACCGATTATAACAAAATCAATAATTTAACGATTCACTTATTATATATATCTAAAGCCTTCAATAAATAATTTAGTTAACATAATACACAAACAATAAATATCTTGAGATACAAAATATAATTATAATTTATTAAAAAAATTTTGTAATTAATATATGGGGAAAATAGCAATGAGTGAATATGTGGATAAATTAGATGAAAGAGTACGTATATTGGAAGAGGCTTTGGAAAAAAAGAATCAGAACCCGGACTATGATTTTGATGAAGTTAAAGCCGTTGACATGTTAATTAAATTTGCAATCTATTTCCACGAGGATGAAGAAAATCAGGTGGATGGTTTATATATTTACATCAATGATGATGGTGAAATAGTAAACGCCGAATACTTCGTCAAGGAAAACGATGACATTACCATTATCAGTCTCAATGATGAACAGCTGGAGTTAATCATAGAGTTATTTAGTGACGTATTCACGGTAAACGTCGAATAAATTAATCTTATAAATCGCATATTTATCTACTATTTTTTTAAACATTTTTTTTAAATCTCAATTTTAATAATTATTTTTTTAAGGTGTTACCATGACATTAATTTTAGATGAAATTAGAAAAAGAGAAAAAGGTCTATCCATAATTAATAAGATAATTAAATCCAAAGGCATTGATTCTTTAATTGACTTAACCGGTTTGGCCGGTGGTTTTGATGTATCACAAGAGGATATTTCATTGCTTGAAACATATGCCGGTCCGGCAGTCTTCGATGAAAGAATACAGACTGCAGGAATCAATCATTTGGGCGGCAGTAAAGTCTTGGCATTAAATCGTACCACAAGTGGTATTGCAGCAGCTATTATAACATTGGTCAAAGAGAATACTGCAATAGTTCATTACCTGCCGAAAAAACCAGGTCATCCATCAATTGCACGCACTGCCAAACTGGTTGGTGCCGATTATGTAGAATATTCATCACTTGATGAGTTTAAGGTGGATGAAAATACTTCACTTGTATTCATTACAGGTACTACAATGGATCATGAGGTTATAGATGTTGACGAATTTAAAAAGGTTATCCAGATAGCAAAGGATAATGACGTACTGGTATTTGTCGATGATGCATCTGGTGCAAGGGTAAGAAGAGCCGTATATAATCAGCCAACTGCGATTGATTTGGGAGCCGATTTAAGTGTCACAAGTACTGATAAACTAATGGAAGGACCACGTGGCGGATTAATGGCCGGCAGCGAAGAACTTATTAACAGGATTAAGTTAACTGTAAATGAATATGGATGGGAGGCTCAGGCACCTCTGGTTGCCGCTATGGTTAAGGCTTTGGAGAAATATTCCCCGGATGATATTAGGGAAGCTTTTATACAAAAGGATGAATTATATGAAAAATTGGTCAATAAAGGATTAAATCCACTTAAAACACCTACAGGTTTCATGTTTAAGGAGGATGAGATTAAACGTCAACTTGAATCTATGGGTGCAGTATCCGGTTATTCTTCTGATATCATAGCAACGATTTATTCAATGCTGCTGTTGGAAAACTATAATATTATTACCATTCCTGCAGTAGGTATGCCCGGTGCTTCTAAAACCATTAGACTGGACTGGTCTGCTAAGGACTCATCCAAGTTAACCATGGATGAGTTGGTATGTGCTATAGTAAATACTTTTGATGACTGTAAAAATGTCATTGAATCCAATCAGGTAGAAAGTGTCCTGTATGAATTATAATCCGTATCCCTAACGGATAGATTGTTATATTTCAATTATTATTCTTTTTAAAAATTGACGGTGAGATAGGCTTGTCGGAAATTATTATAAAACAAAAAAAGTAGAATTATTAGGTGAAGAATTATTCATCTAATATTTTGCATTCACCCGAAATAATTTTTTCTAGTGAACCATCATCCAATTCCACAATCAACGCTCCCTGATTGTCAATGCCCACTGCATCAGCAATAATCGCTTTTCCATCTTTATATACTTTTACACGATTGCCCGTTGTACTTGATAATCTTCTCCATTCAGAAATTATGTGCTTAAAGTTACCCTGTTTGAATTCCTCATAGAATTCTTCAAATATGGTGAAAAATACGTCCATTATTTCGGCACGTTTGATATCTTCATTGCTTTCTTCGTTAACGTTTGTCGTAATATTTTGAAGGTCGTCAGGCAAATCACTCAAATTGACGTTGACATCTATACCTATTCCAATAAGAACAGCTTTCAATTCATCATAATCTGTAACGGCCTCTGTCAATATGCCACATACTTTTTTATTTCCAATCATGATATCGTTAGGCCATTTGATACCTGCATGTATATTAAAGTGATCATGTAATGTTTTGGCAATGGCGACACCGGTTACTATAGTTAACTTTGATGCCTCAAGGAGGGTTACTTCAGGTTTAACCACTAAAGTCATCCATATTCCACCTTCGGGTGAAGCCCAATCATTTTTGGATCTGCTTCTGCCTGCGGTTTGTTGTTCGGCAACAATGACGGTACCTTCAGGTGCATCGTTGTCCACAAATTTCTTTGCGATATCATTGGTGGATGTTACTTCCTGATAAAAATGTATATTCTGTGCAATATAATTTGTTGACAAGTTTCTTTTAATTTCAAACGGTTCAATTATGTCCGGTGAACTGAATAATTTATATCCTTTTTTATCTTCAAATCTAATATCATAGCCGGCATCTTTTAGTTTCAATAAGTTTTCCTTAAGATTCTCATGTGTAATATTTAGCTTTTCCAATAATTCACTTTCAGTTACATATTCTTCTTGTATCTTTTTTAAGATATGTTTTCTAATCATTTTAAACCCTATAAATTATTTTTGGTGATGAAATCAATTAAATGAAAATTCACTCAATCTGTTGTTATTATATTATACCCCATTTTAATTAAAGCTATTTATTTAAAATATATAAATACAGTATTTCACTTAAACTCTAATATCTGCTCTGTAGAATTGGAATATTTTTTGGAATTGATTTTGAAAGATAATTATATTTATTAATAAATAAAAAATATAATATAGAAAGACTCAAATAATGAATGAATTATTTTATATGATATAATAATAGGAGATATAATAATGTTTAAAAAAGTATTGGTAGCAAACCGTGGTGAAATAGCTATACGTATAATGCGAGCATGTAAGGAATTGAATATCAAGACAGTAGCGATATATTCGGATACTGATGAAAAAGCATTATTTACGATGTATGCTGATGAAGCAGTACCATTAGGTTCATCACTTCTTGCCGAAAGTTATCTGAATATTGAAAAAATAATCGCCATAGCCAAAGAGTTGGATGTGGATGCCATACATCCTGGATATGGATTCTTATCGGAAAACTGTAAACTTGGAGAGGAATGTGCTAAAAATGGCATTACTCTGATTGGTCCTCGTAAAGAGGCAATAGAAGCTATGGGGGATAAGATTACTTCCAAACAACTTATGATAGAACACGGTGTTCCGACAGTTCCCGGTGATAAGGAACCTATCGTGGATATCGATGTGGCCAAACAAAAAGCACGTCAAATAGGTTATCCTGTCATAATCAAATCTTCTGCCGGTGGTGGAGGTATTGGAATGAGAACGGTTTATGATGAGGAGGAACTTCCGCGTGCAATAGAATCTACACAAAACATTGCCCAATCAACATTCGGTGACGGAACGGTATACATTGAAAAATACATCGAAAAACCGAGACATATAGAATTTCAGATACTGGCTGATAACTATGGAAATACTGTACATGTATGTGATAGGGAATGTTCCATCCAAAGAAGACATCAAAAGTTATTTGAAGAAGCTCCTTCCCCAATCATGACTGAAGAGTTAAGAGAAAGAATGGGTG
>MUZY01000033.1 GCA_003266065.1 Methanosphaera sp. rholeuAM130 | reverse complement strand
CTATGAAATAGAACAGATTAAAGCACATGTTAAAATAAATATACAGAACTCTAGCAATCAAATGAGAAGATTGGACTTATGATTTCAAGGATATGTTATCAAAAAATTGATTATCTGGGTGTAAGAATATCTTAACCCACTTTTTTTCTTTCTAATTATTCCCCAGTGATTAGATTTTCAATAATTATTTTATTGTTATGCTCATAGGCTATGGCTTCCTGTCTTAAGGAGTCATTGTTATCGATAAACCATCGTTTAAATATGACTTCGGGATTTTTCTTTTTATTATTTTCGGATGCAAATATCGTAATCAACAGTTCATCAAAACATCGGGACTTGTAAAATCCCTTGGCCTTAATCATGTAGAAACTGGTATAACCATTTTCGTTAAGGTTGATTATCAGATTATCAAGTATTTCGTTAATTTCAATTTCCTTTAATCCATCATCGTCATGTTTATATAATGGTATGTGAAAGACATACTTATTGTCCAGTTCTATGATTTTATCACCCTCTCAAGTTTTTTTTAGAAAATAAAGGAGGTGGATAGAGGTAAAAATCATCATTTATCTTTATCCGATAATTTAAGTCTCAAGCAGTATTATTTTAATTGCTATAATCAACACTGCCATCATGGAATTCAATAGTATTTACATTCAGACATAAATAATCTTCGCAATAAAAGAGGATTATATTGAATCCAATAATTCATAGAGCTCCGGAATGACCTGTTCGAATTTTACACCATATTTATGATCCGGGTCGTCGATAGTTTTTTCAATGGCCGTTTTAGTGAATTCACCGGCTACTTTTGCAGACTGTTTAGGAGTTTTACCCTTCATTGTTGCCCCAACAAATGCTGATGCAAATACGTCACCGGTTCCATGGGATAGATGATCTACCTTATCGTTGTATACTATGTGAGTATTTGATGTGTCGTCCTTGTCAAATACAACCATACCTAATTTGTCTTCTTTATGATTGTCACCCTTTAGGATAACGTGTTTTTTCGTAAACTTTGACAGTTCATCTGCCATTTCCAGCATTTCTTCCTTAGAAAAATCAGGCTTCCACTCTTTATGTAAAAGGTAACATGCTTCAGTCGTATTGGGAAGTATATAATCACCTTTTTTACAAAGTTCTCCCATTTTATCGGCAAATTCCTGATCAAATCCATAATAGAATTGGCCATAGTCAGCCATAGCAGGATCGACAAATACCATACCATCCGGTTTAAGTCTTGAATCTATGATGTCTTTTATATAATCCAATTGTTTTTTGGATCCAATGTAGCCCGTGTATATTGCATCGAAGTATATCCCTTCTTTTTCCCAGTGCTTTTGAATGTCAGGTAAGTCTTCAGTCAGGTCTCTGAAGGTATAATCCGTAAAACCTGCCGTGTGTGTGGACAGTACTGCTGAAGGAAGTACCGCAGTTTCAATTCCGAATGCTGAAATTATCGGTAATGCAACCGTTATGGAACATTGTCCGTAACAGGATATGTCTTGAATGGTTAATATCTTTATTGTTTTACTCATCTTTTCACCTTATAATATATTTTGTTAATTATCTTATTAATACTTATTATTTTTGTAATTTTTTAATTATAACAATGATATATTAATAAATTGTTTATTTTTAATAATTGTTGTTGCATTTTAATAGACATGATGATATTTTTATATATAATTTTCCATAAATTATTTGAATTAGAGTTTATAATATCATCAGTTGTTGATAGTTTAGTTAATTTTTAAAGGAGTTTGGTGAATTTTCATAGTTTTAACTATGAATTGTATTTATTGAAATCTAATAATTCAACCAATAGATTTTCTATTCTAGTGGTAGTGTCTTCACTTTCTTTTTTATCAATCATCATGCCTATCTGACCGTATACGAAGAAATATGCAAATGCATCAGTATCGCTTATGCTTATTTCACCGTTTTCTTTAGCTGTTTTTAGTTCATCTTTGATATATGGAATCAATTTTGACGCTATTTTTATCATCAGTTCGTCGTGCATCTTTTGATTGTTCGGGTTGTGGAACAACTTATACATTTCTTCGTTTTCCTGTTCCGGCTGTTTGTACTCTTCAATGAATTTTGAGATATATGTTATCTTTTCTTTGAAACTTAGGTCATTGTTGTTGAACAGTTCCAGATTTGAGTTTACTATTTGTGTCGAGTATTCATCCAGACATGCATCGTAGATGTCCTCTTTTGAATCGAAATATCTGTAGCATAATCCTTGGGATATGTTCAGTTCATTTGCTATGTCTGTTATTGTTGTTTTATCATAGCCTTTTCTGATGAATACCTTGATTGCTCCATTGATGATTTCCTTTTTTCGGTCATCAGGTTTTTTCACTACTCTCATATTTAATCACCTTTTTTATCGATGTCCATTAATGAATAATATTCATTCATTAATATTATTATTTTTCCTAATATAAATATTTATCGTCAAAAAAAATAAGTAAAAAATAAGTAAGATTAACGTTACAAAACTTAACGTTAATCGTTGAAATAAGCACACATGCAATTGTTTTTATAGTATACAACTATTATTATTGAAAGAATAACAACAACTGTAGCAATCAAACTGGATTCAGGACCGAATACGCCACCATTGATGATATTTTCACCAACCTGACTAAACTTAAACAGGGAGGGCGTATCAATGCCGCTGACGTTAAAGCCGTATATCAAGCCTTGCGAGAAATTCCATGCCGTATGAGCACCACCGCAAATCCACAGGTTATCAAATCTAAGTAACATAACGGCAAAGAATATACCGAACAGGAAAAGGTTTACAATAGATATTACGTCAATTCCATTATTTGTCAAGTGTGGCATTACAAATACAATACTGTTAATGAGCATTGCAGTAATTATGCCGTGTCTTCTGGAAAAAGAGGTTAATGTCCAACCGCGAGTATATATTTCTTCACCAAATGATTGAATAGCAAATGCCAACAGAAATGGAATTAAGTAAATAACCGATGACAAATCAAAGCCATTGAAAGTGAACTGTCCCAAAAGAACACCAATTACTACAACTATTGAAAACATTAAAAAGCCGATTGTTAAACCCATTAACGTTGAAGTGATAATGTTTTCTCTACATAGGCCGATGCTTCTGAAATCACGTTTTTCGATTTTTTCTAGATATACATAGATTATGACGGGAATAGATATAAATGAAAGGAAAACTCCAATCAAATATAATGGTGAGTTATAATCAGATATTGGAAAGATGAGTATCATCCCAACGATTGATTGAATAAGAATCATTAATGCAAATAGAATAATGAACATGGCGACTTCTTTTGCTAAAGGCATATCCTCAACATTTTCACGGGCTAATCTAATCGTTTTGGAGTTATCTGCAAATTCTCTAATCTTATTTATCATTGTTTAACCTCAATTGTCGATTAATATATTGATTTTTAATAAAATAGCAACTGGAAAAGATACTACATTATTAAAAATTTCCATATTACTGCTTTTGGATTTCATTATATTTATTTTTAATTCGCGTATTGAGCTATGCATTTATTATCCATGTGAACCTATTGTATGAATGATATTCTATTGAAAGAATTAATTGGCATATTTATTTTATATAATTAATATTATTATATTCATATACCTTAAGTGAGTATACACTTTTTATTTCCTATTTAAAACTTTTAAAATCAATTTTGATATTGGCCTTTTTAATAATTGGNNTATAATACGATTACAAAAAGATATAGAAAGTTGAATTAAAAATTAATATAATTATAGTGAGGCAATTAATTATGGAAGAAAAAGACATTTATTTTACTATTAATGCCGTAAGTCTATTTCACGGCATCAAAGTATTTGAGGTAAACTCCCTAATCAAACTGGTAAAGGAACCTCAAAATAAGTATGACGGTGAAGCCATACGCGTCGAACTAAGATACGCTGGTCCATCAGGTTACGTGTCAAACAGCGTTAAAACGGTTGCCAAAGGTACTTATAGTGCCGGACGTTTGTACGATAAGATACTGGACACAGATTACGGAAGGGTCAAGTTCATTTTGGGAGATTCGATTATCGCTAAGGTTCTTACAAAGGATGAATTAGAAAAAGAAAAAAGCAATCCGAATAGCGACATTAACTTTATATAGGAGGATTATTTATGGATGATGTTTTAAATAATTTATTGGATGGTCTGGATACATTTGCTCCACAGCATTATGGTAATATGACCGTAATAGGATTGAATATTCCGGAAAATAATAATATTGACTTGATGAGTTTAAAAAAAGGATTGGAATTGGGATTGGTTGAAATCTCTGAAGTTAATGAGAGTGGATCTGTCGGTGAAGTAAAAGTAAAAAACAATGCCGTTACACCACTTTTGATATTGGACGGTGAAGAAATAATAGGTTCCAAACAAAATAGAATAGCAAACGCTACGATTATCATAGAAGCAAAAAGTGAAAAGATAATACCTGTAAGCTGTACAGAGGCAGGCAGATGGCAGTATAATACAGATAACTTCAAATACTCCACCCACATGGCTACCAGTCGCGTAAGACGTGACAAACTAAAGAGCGTCAGTAATTCATTAAGGGCAGAAAATAACTTCAGATCAGACCAGCATCAAGTATGGAATAATATTTCAATAACGGAAAAAGAGTTGAATGTTCACAGCAATACCAGTGCTTTGCATGATGCATATCAGGAAAAAACTGTTGATATAGACAAATATAGGGATTCCTTTGGCATACATGAAAATCAAAATGGTTTGATGGTATTTATCAACGGTAGAGTGGTTGGTTTAGAATTGATATACAATAACGCCAGGTATAGGGAATATCATGACAAACTGGTTGAAAGTTATATCATTGATGCTATAGGAAAGATTAATGAAGAAACACAAAGCAATGAAGACAATTTCAGTGAATTTATTGAAGACATAAAGAAATCCAAACAGGAATCATTCGATTCTGTGGGTTTAGGAGTTGACTATCGTATTGAAAATGATAATATTACAGGTAGTGCTGTGGTATTTGACGATACTGTAATCAACGCTTCATTCTTTAGAAAAATAGAAGTATAATCAAGAAGGAGATGATATTTAAAATGATATCTATTAATTTGAACGATGATGATATAAAAATAACGGATAAATATAAGTTGATAGTAAATACAACCAGGAAAAAAGACAAAAACGGTAACCTAAAGGAGTATCATGCATACTCCTGTAGTTTTCCTTATCCGTTTATTGAATTTTTTTCCAAACCGGATGGAATATACTTCTATGAGCGTAGAGATAAGTACTATATAACCACCAAAGAGCCACCGAACTATTATCTATACAAGTATGTTTCATTGAATAACAGGAAGAATTCAAATCAAAATAGCAGCAAGGAAAATAAGGATAAGAAATGGGCTAAACTGGTTAAGATTCCTAAGACTGTGATGGGGGAAATGAACAAATCCATGGAATTATTGTATGAGTTCCACCTTGATAAGAAGGATTATGTGACTGGTAAACAGGGTTTATTGGAAGTTTCATTGTTGCAGAATTCCATTTAAATAATTATAATCCACTTCTTTTATATTTTTTCTTTTTTTAAATATTTTAGTCATCTTCTAAAGGTTTTAAAAAAAATAGTTTTAATTGTTAAAAAAATGGGGTGTTTATGTTTTTTATATGAGTTTTTCATATAAGTTAAATGTTTTTAAACCACGATCGTCTTTACGTATCGTTATCGTATCTATATATTCAAAGCCCAATTTTTTATAGACCTTCTCTGCAGGTAGATTGTTTTCGATTATACTTAATCGTATACTTTTAATTGAGTTTTCTTTTGCCAAATCAAAGACGTAGCTAAGCATTTTCTTTGCAATTCCCTTGTTGCCATGACCATTCTTTACGGCAACCAAATGTACGACATAAATATTTTCATAATCGTCGTCTGTTTTCCATTTAACTTGATCATAACCTGCATTAGCTTTATGGTTAATTACTATGGAGGATACAATTTCAGAGCCTATAACTCCAACATACAATTCTTCCTGTTCTATAGCTTTAATTATTGTTTCATCTTTTGGATATACACCATAATCCCATTGAGGTGTATATTCATTATCTTTTATTGCATTTATTAATTCTTCATAAAGATTCGTTACTGTGTCGATATCATTTTTATTAGCTTTCCTGATTTTTAACATTGTAATCCTCCTTTGTTGATGGTTTGTTGATGTTTTAGTAATGTATATTATTGTTTATTTTAATGTTTAAAGATTAGTGTTATTCTATTCTTATTTTATATTTAGTATATAATATACTTTGTTATAATTATTTTTTAAAAATAACGTATTCGCACGATTAAATATGAGCAGATGATTAATCTTTCATCAATTCTTCTATTCTAATTAATTCCGTTAAACAAATACAACCGAATCCACCTTTATATTGGCCAATATTTTCTTTTTTGTCTTTGTTGTCTATGGATATTGCACCCAACATATCACATAATGTAGGAATGTTATACTGTTTAATTGTGTTATTAATATTTGATGTGGATAAGTATTCGTCCTGTGTTACTATACATAAATCATGATGGTATGCGTAGGTTAGAATGTATTGATCCGCATCAAATGGATTTTCAATCGTCACATTTTCAAAGTAATCGGGTATTTTTACCCTTAATGTATTGTAGGTTTGTGTTATTTCATTCGTGATACTTTCCTTGAAGATATCCTCATATTCAACACAGAAGTATTCATCATCAAGTTCATCCTTAACTTTGTCAATGGAAATGGCTATACCATCATCCAATAATTTCAGGAAGTTATTGTAATGTGTGGGAAAACAATCCTTATCATACTCTTCACCTTTCTGGAATCTGACGAAAATGTTGGTATCCAACAGGTATTTGGCATTGTTCATCTTCTCACCCCACTTATTTTTTTAATCAGGTAAGGTATTACCGTATGAGGTACTCCCAGTTCATTGGACAAGTCCAAATCATTAATAATATTATTGTCGTATGCTTCAAGTATAATTTGAGTATATAATCGTCCATTTTGATTAATGTTTCTAGATGCAAGCGTCTTTAATCTTTTTTGAGTATTTTTATTTTTATCGGTTGACTTTTTAACCATGGTTGTATTGTCGATTAACAGTTCAGCCTGACTGTCATATTCTGATTCATCCTCTGGCTCTTCATCAGAATTGAATACTCTTTTGTTCAATTGTTCTTCCAGTTCCTCATCAGTTAAAAGGTTAAGGTTTCTTAATCTATATAATACAGTTTCCATGTTGACGTTATACCTTGTTGACACTATTCTGATGACACTATTGATGTTGGCTATTCTAATCTTTTTGATTTCCTTCTCGGGTAGCATTATCTCTGAGGCTATGGCATTGCATAGTCTTTCATCCTTTTCCGTATTGTAATCTCCACTGATACCGTCCTTACTGATTAAAAGATGTGCATATTCATTGAATAATGAGTATATCTTTTCGATTTCAGAGTTTCGATTGTTTATACCAATGATTGGCAGGTATTGGTTGTTGAATGCATATCCATTGATGTCTTCGGGTTTGATATTGTAGAATTTAAATACCAGTATGTTCAATGATTCAAATTCCTTTATCCAGTCATCTGTTGTATAATTGTTTAATTTATCCGCATTGATGTCCAATGATTTTCTGATGATGTCCACAATTTTTGTCTTGCTTTTTGTATCGTTTTGATAGTATTTGAAGGTTAAGTCCTTGTCCAGCTTCTGTGCTATTTCAAGCAGTAGCATTCGTTTACGTTTTGCATGTTTGATTTCCTTCAATATCTCCGGGCTGGATGTTATACGTTTATCATTCATTGTCCTATAGTCTTTAACGTATTGTTCAATTTTCGGTGGAGGGGTATTGTTTAAGAATAATAGTGGACTGACATCGTATACCTTTGCCAGTTTGTTCATGTTCTTATAGGTCAATACTCCCGTTTCTTCCCATTGTGCCAATGTTGATTCATTTATTTTAAGCTTTTTGCTTGCACTTTCTAAGGTATAGTTCAAGGATTTTCTTGACCATATAATCCATTCCGGATTTATTTCTATGCTTTCTGTCATTGTTATAATCCCCAAGAAAAGATTTAAGAAAAATTATTTGTTATCTATATATTTATTTGTATTTCAAAATATTTATTTTTTATAATGGAATTGATAAATAAATATCCAAACGTTAATATTCATTAACAATACCCATAACTAAGTATATAAATCCAGATCAACATAATTTTTATCAGAAAGTATTTTATGACAGGAAATAGGTGAAAGGATGAAACACTTAACGATTAATATGGATAAATGTATGGGATGTGGATTATGTAAAAGCGTATGTATAAGGGATAATATTGAAATAATTGATAAGAAAGCGGTGGATGTTGAAAGTAACTGTTTTGACTGTGGACAATGTGCAACATTATGTCCCGTTAATGCAATTGAAATAAATGCTTATTCCAATCAGCCGGAGAGAGTAGAATCATATAATCCGGATAATCTTCCAGTAAGTTATGATGATTTGCTTCAATTCTATAAGCAAAGACGCTCCTGCAGGTGGTTTAAGGATGAAAAAATTTCTCATAAAACATTTGAAATGTTAAGTGAAGCTGCTTATTACAGTCCCAATAGACAAAATATACAGGATGTGGAATTTGTATTAATTGAAGATAATATGGATGAATTTATAAATCATGTCTATAGTATCATAAAAGCCAAGGAGAATGAATTCGACAGAATTAAGCAGGTGGGTGAATATTTACGTGATGAAAACAGAAATCCTAAAAGACATCCATTGTTATGGGAGGCTCAACAGTTACTGCTGGTATTTTCACAAAACTATGCCGATGCAACTATAGCCATGACAAGACTGGAATTACTGGCATATACACTTGGTTTGGGTGGATTTTATTCACTGTTTATTTCGATGTCAGATGAGATTGATCATGATAGGCTAATGGAATATTTCCCGGAAATAGACTCTGACAAGCATATGTGTTTGGCATTTGCAATAGGAATACCTAGAGTAAAGTACATAAGAACAAGACCACATAACAAGATTAAGTTTACATATAAATAGGATAATTTGACTTTTTAATTTTATTTTCAATAAAAGAATGCAGAGTAAATCTTTCTATTTACTCTCCATATAAACTGTATCTGATAACCCTGTCGGATATCTTGTCAACTACTCCTGCGGGTATTTTGGTCTGGACAACTTCTAATGGTATTTGTTTACCGTTTAAACTGTATGATGCCATATGTACGATATTCTCCTGAAAGGTAGACATTCCCTTTTCCTCATTTAATCTGGCAGTTCTTATCTGATTGCTTGTTAATGGCTTGATAAATAATTGCATTTTCTTGTTGTCCATTTTGATGACAATTTTTCTTGGAACGTTGCATCCAATACTATCCTCTTTTGTCACGTAATCTACAAAGTCCAGATTGGTGTCACTTACAGTTTCACCATTTAATCTATCATTATTATTTTTTTGAGCAGTAAATCCGGAATCATTAATAATATCCTCATTTGTATCAATGATTTGTCCATCGCGTACGGTTATTATTCTATCGGCCTGATTGGCAATGGTAGGATCATGAGTAACCACTATCAATGTGACGTTATGTTCTTCATGCAATTTTTTCAGTAAATCCATAATTCTCTGACCGGTCTTAGTGTCCAATGCACCTGTAGGTTCATCGGCTATTATTATCGAAGGATCATTTACCAATGCTCTTGCAATCGCTACCCGTTGTCTTTGTCCACCGGACATCTTTGACGGATTTTGATGAATCTTATCCTCTAATCCTACACTTTTAAGTAACTCTATTGCCTTATTTTCGTTACTTTTATTAATTCTCATGTGCTTGGCAACTAATGGTATCTGTACATTATCAAGTACGCTGAGATTTGGGATGAGGTTGTGTAACTGGAATATGAATCCGATCTTTTGGCTTCGAAACTTTGACAGATTCTCTTTGGGATTGTTCAGGTCAATGCCATCTACTATAATGCTGCCGCTGTCGGGTGTATCCAATGCACCTATCATATTGAGGAGAGTAGATTTTCCACTACCTGATGGTCCGATTATGGATACGAATTCACCTCTTTCAATATCCAGATTTATTCCGTTTAATGCTTTTGTTTCACCGTTATCATAGAATTTCTTTAAGTCTCTGATACTTACAATATTTGACATGGAAAAAACTCCCTATTCATATCTTAACGCTTCCGTCGGTGATAATCTTGAAGCCTTAATGGCCGGATATAAACCACCAATAATTCCCACAGTCAATGCTACGGCAAATGCCTTCATGAAGATGTTTATATTAAATACCAATGTCAGTTCATCACCGCCAAGTTTGGATAATATGGCTATAGCCAATACTCCCAGAATGGAACCAATTATACCGGATATTATCGTAAGAACTATGGATTCACCCATTATCATTGAAAGAATTCTCTTTTTAGTCCAACCTACTGATTTAAGCACACCTATCTCACGTGTTCTTTCAAAAACCGTCATCATCATGGTATTTATAACACCGAGACCACCGATGATAATTGCCAAAGCTTCAATGGCGGTTGTCGCAGAGTTAATCATTCCCAGAGTATCATCAATTGTTTTAGCCATTTCCTCCGTTGTAATAGTACTTAATGTGTTGTTGTATTCTGTTTTAATTTTATCGTTTACCGTTGTCAGATTTGCATCTTTCTTGATTTTAATAGAAATGGTGGATATGTCTCCTTCATTGTCTGTTATGTTCTGTAGTCGCTTAAGACTTGTATACATTGATGAGTCATAAAACATGGATCCGGTCTCATAGATACCCGTTATTTTATATTCATTTCCGTATACGTCTACAGTATCACCTATGGTGAAATTTTTTTCATCTGCAAGACTTTTTCCAACAATCAGTTCATTGGAATCTTCATTATAGATACTGCCGTTGACATTACTTATGCCGACAATGTCCAAATCATCAGCATTTGCCCCGTATAAGGTATAACCGAAATTATTTGGAGTATCGGTATCTGATGTATCTACAATTGTTGTCTCAAGCATCCCGGCTGTTTTTTCAACACCGTCAATTTTTGCCAGCTCGTCCACGTAACTTTCATTAAGAGTACCTGATGAACCCATTGCAGTACCAATCTTAGTGGCTGTTATTTCGGCAGATCCATCCTTTAATGTTGTTTCTGTGGAGTCTTCAAGTGAAGCGGTTATTAATCCCAACGCTACAATTGTAGCAATTCCAATTGCTATGCCTGTTATGGCTAGAGTACTTCGAGTCTTATTTCGAAATGGATTTTTTAGTATTAATTTAAAATAGTTCATATGTTATACTCCATTGTTAATATGTAAATATATATAAAGAATATTATAAAAATTTTCATTATCTTTATGGATATTTAATGTTTCAGAAGAATGGGATGGTACTGAGAAAAATATTTTTATTATTAATTGTTAATGATGTATGTAAAAAGAGTATAATAGGTTATACTATATTGTAGATTTTTCTATCGTTATCCTTTCATGAATATATTAGTATAACCTTTTACAATTTCAATCCTTATATTCATATTTGAGAGCACCTGATGGACATCTATCTATTATATCGGCGATTTCTTTTGCAGGGGCATATGATAAGTCAATCCAGGGTCTTCTTTCATAGTCGAAGACTTTAGCGTTTCCCCTAATACATTCGGTTGCATGTTGGCATAATTTTGGATTCCAGTATACTATGATTTCATCATTTTCATATGATTTATACCCCATTGATATTAGTTTTTCCTTATTTGACATTGTATCACCTCATATATTTTAACAGCAGTTAACAGTATTCTCCGTATTCACAGCCGGTATTTTCAAGTTTAACATGATCTATTAGTGTTCCATCCTTTTTATAAAGCTTTAATTCACCGTAACCTGTTCCGCCGTTCCATAGCCTGTTGTGTAACTTTAGACCTGTTGGTGCTTCATAGTTGATAAGCAGCATCTCGTCGCGTCTGCAGTGCAGTACCAGTTCCATGTATGAATTCTTGTTTGAAGCGTTGACTGTCCATGTATGTATTTCTTCTCCTTCCTTAAAGTCGAAGTCTATCTTTACCATGTTCCAGAATCTGGCAAAGTTATACTCGTACATTGTTCCTTCATGGTAAAATCCGATAAGCAGTTTACGCGGTATTTCTATGCCGAATGCTTTTGGTCGTCCGCCACCGGCTTCAAAGGCTGAATTGTTTAGTTTCTTGCCTGTTATTAGGCTTGTCAGATTACATGAGGATATCCATAGCCATGGACTTGTAAAGTCTCCTCCCCAGTTTTTANNCTGTATTGTGTTTTAATTCCCTCTGCATGCCAGAACATCTCGAAGGAGTTTAGTTTTCTGAATAGTTTGCTTGCACCGTAACCTACGTTGAATGTTATCTGTTTGTCTATATCCAGATTCCATGACATATTACCTGCATCACACATATATTCAGGGTGTTCTCGTGCTTCATCTTCTGTTACACAACATGAGCCTTCCATATGCGTTTCGGTCAATGTACAGTTAGCTACTTTTATGTCCAGTTTATCGTCGGGACATGAGAATTCCTTCATGGAATAGAAGTTATGTATTTGTTTTGCATCTTTTCCCCAGCATCCGACCTTTATCATGCAGTAGGATGGTCTTTTTTTCTGTCGTTTGTTTTCAGGGTCTTGTCCTAGTGTAGGTTTATCTTCAGCCAGTGCGGGATTGCATACGAAATATTCTATGAAGAATGCTTTTGCCTCTTTTGTTTCTTTATTATATGCCGTAAGTGAATGCCACCACCAATCGTAACCTTTTTTTGCAAGCGGTCCTGTCAGCATAAAATAATCTCTTTCCAAATCACTTTTATTCAATGATATCACATCGGTATTAAATAGTTTTCATTATATTTTTATTTATTTGTATATTTGTTAGTTGTAATATAAGTTCATTATTATTTTAATATATTGCAATTATTATTTCGGCATTGTTTTTGCATTATTAATATTAATTGATTTTTGATATTCTTATTATTTAATCATGTTTTTATTATGTAATTTTTATTTTTATAAAATATTTATTAAAATCGGTATATGAGATTCATTTAGTTAATTATTTATTCAATAGTATTTTAGAATTAATATTTTATTGTTTTAGATTGATAAAGATTTATTTGATAGTATTTTGCTATAATAATCATTCAAATACTGTTTTGGTTTCTAATTCTTTCGGCAATTAATTTCCTTTATTTGCAAAACCTTTATATATAATGAAAATCATAATAGGAAATAGGAAGCATACTTCCGATATAATTATATGAAAATCAGAATATAAAGTCTCCAGAGATTATTATTATTTACATAAATTAAATAAAAAAACTAGGTGAAAATCATGTCAGAAAGAGATGACAAAATAGATGATGTAATTAAACAGATAGATGAATATGGATCAAAATTTTTAAGACTACAGTTTTCAGATATCCACGGTACTCCAAAAAGCATGGCAGTATCCCTTAAAAAACCGGATGATGCTGAAGACGTAATCAACGATGGACTGTTATTCGACGGTTCTTCAGTACCGGGATTTACCGCTATAAACAATAGTGACTTAGCATTAAAACCTGATCTAGATACATTTTCAACATTACCATGGAGACCAGAAGATAAAGGAACATGCAGATTCATATGTGACGTCTACAATACTGATGGAACACATTTTGAAGGAGATCCAAGAGGAGTATTGAAA
>MUZY01000076.1 GCA_003266065.1 Methanosphaera sp. rholeuAM130 | reverse complement strand
TTTGTGTGCACGATTGTTGGTTGTGGGTACAAAAAAATTTAATGTGAGTACATATAACAATTGAACATATAATTATAATTAGTGATTAGCATGATAATTAATGTAGGTATGCGTAGTGACATAGTGGCCTGTTATACGCCTTGGCTTTTAAATAGACTCAAAGAAGGATATGCCTATTCAAGAAATCCGTATAACAAGAGTGAGGTATACTCCTATGATTTGAAACCAGAAAATGTGGATGCACTAATATTCTGTTCAAAGGATTACTCCCCGATACTAAATGATATCTCATGGATTAATGATAAATACAATATATTCTGCCACTACACCATTACCTCATACGGCAGGGATGTTGAAGTAAATCTTTCATCGATTGACGACAATATCAAGACTTTGAAGAAGCTGTCCTCACTCATTGGATTAGAGAAGTTGGCATGGAGATTTGATCCGATACTGCTAACAGAAAAGTATGGCATCGATTATCATTTGGACAAATTCGAATACATTGCCAAAAGAATTCATGATGACGTGTCATATTGTGTCTTCAGTTTCGTTGACTTATATCCCAAGATACTAGATAATATGCCCGAGTTATTGGAAATTACAAGTAGGGATAAAGAAGAGCTCTTGGAAGGATTGGGTAGGATTTCAGGAAAATACGGCCTGCCTATCCAGACCTGCGCCATAAATGAGGATTACTCCAAGTATAACATAAAAAAATCCGGCTGCATAACATCTAAAATACTTGAGGAAGCTAACGGCATACGATTCAAAAACGTTAATCATGAAGGAAATAGAAAAAATTGCAGATGCATACCCTCACGTGACATCGGTGCCTACAACACATGCATAAATGGCTGCAGGTACTGCTATGCAAATAAGAATCATGATAGGGCATTGATTAATTACAGCCGTCACGACGTTAATTCACCACTTCTTGTTGGAAATGTCAGGAGTGATGACAGGATAATAAATGTTAAACAGGAAAGTTTATTGTTGGATGACAGACAGATGAGGTTATTTTAGTTTACGCTCATTCAAGAACTATTCTTTAAAAAATAATTAATAAAAAGAGTGATGTTGTTTGATTAAAAATTTAATTGAGGGTGGTTACTGACAGTTTCCTGATTCGCTGCCCATGCATGCACTGCAGTATTCCGGAATATTGACCTTTTCCCTATGCAGTTGGCACAGCACTTCCTGGGTCTTGATTGTTTTACATATATGGCAGAATCTAGGTATTAAATCGATTGGTTCTAATTCACCGTTCATCATATCCTTAGCCATATTTTTAATATATTGATTTACTATTGGGTTGAAATCCAGTTCATGGCCACGTTTATCCCTTAAATATTGGCTTACGGCGGGCTGTGTAATGTCCAGTTGTTCTGATATGTCTTTCTGTTTCATACCTAATTCGAATAGTTCCTTTGCAAGCTTTGACCTGATGGATGGGATAACGTACCATACTACTATCTCACATGGTGGTTTCATTTAATACTCTCCTAAGTCGATTCTTAAAAATTATTATATAATATATGTTATAAAAATGATAATATTTAAAACTTCACAATGTTATGAAAAATCTTATTGTATAAATGTCATGAATCAAAATTTTGGTGAAAAACCTTCAAGATAAAAAAATTTGAAAAGTATTTGCATGTTTATTATTACCCGAAATTCCGATAATCACTTTCCTTTTGCTAACCTTAATTAAAGATAAAATACATAAATAAATATAAGTATAGTAATATAGTTGAGAAATTTCAAAATAAATTTAAACTTCAAACCCTTATGGGGTGGTACTTATGGAAATATTATGGTTTTATATTGCAGTTGTACTGGCATGTTCGGATATATTGCATGGAATATTATGGCATACCTTCAGTGATTTCTACATAATATTCGGGGAAATGATATATCACATGGTGAATTCAGCATTCGTCGCATGGATAATACATGAAGTATTAGAGGCAATATTCCATTTTATAGTATTGGCATTGGTATTCCAGTCATTAACCATAGGAATACTTGCGGCATCCATTCATTTAATAATAGATTTAACACATAATTATAACGAATGGAAGATGACACCATTACAGCATAGATGCCTACACTTTACAGTAGAATCTATATTTTTCATGATTATATTAGCATTATAAATAAAGACAAAGGATTGATAAGAAAATGCCTGTTATAAACTTTACATATGAAGAATTATTCAAACAATTAGGTTGCACATTAGATAAGGATGAACTGATTGATATACTGCCGATGATATCAAGTGATGTGGAGTCCTACGATGAAGAGGAAGTCAAAGCGGAATTTTTCCCTAACCGGCCTGACTATTACAGTATTGAGGGAATCGTAAGATCACTTAAGGGATACCTGGATATTGAAGTCGGATTGCCGCAGTACAATATAGTCCCAAGCGACATTACCATTACCGTGGATGAACAGTTGGAGGATATACGTCCATATGTCGCATCATGCATAATCAAAGGATTGGAAATAAACGATGACGAGTTAAAAAACATAATGGAATTTCAGGAACATCTTCACTGGGTAATCGGAAGGGACAGAAAAAAGGTAGCGATAGGAATACACGACTATGACACTGTAACAGGACCATTCTATTACAAGGCAGGAATACCGGATGAGGATAAATTCATAGCACTAGAATGTGACAAAACCGAAACGTTAAGCCAGATACTGGAAACTCACGACAAGGGAGAAAAATATGCAAAACTGATAAATGAATACGACAGATATCCCCTCATTGTGGATGCAAACGACAATATCATGTCAATGCCTCCGATAATAAACAGCGACCTTACGAAGCTAACAACTGATACGAAAAACCTATTTATCGACGTAACGGGTACGGATCTGACGGCAGTAACCAATGCATTGAATATAATAGCGGCAAACCTATCCGAGAATGCCGATTCAATCGAATGTGTAGAAGTGGTATACCCGTATCATGACAACATAACTTATCCACAATTCGAGCCAAAAATAATAGATGTGCATGTGGACATGGCATCAGAATACATTGGAATGGACTTAACGGCAGATAAGATTATCCAGACGCTTGAAAAGACAAGATTCGATGCAGAAAAGATTGATGAGAATACGGTGAAGGTAACCGTTCCAAGATATCGTATAGACATATTGCATGAAGTGGACATAATAGAAAACATAGCATTGGGATACGGATTCAACGACCTGCCGGCAGAACTTCCGTCATTTGCCACAATAGCAAATCCCGACCCTAAAAGACAGTTTGACCAGATACTCGAACAGGTAATGATCGGATTGGGCTTTACCGAAATAAAAAGCCTGATGCTTACAAGTGAAGAACAGCATTACACAAAACTCAACAAAGAAATCGAAGACGATAGGATAACCGTAGCACAGCCAATCACACAGGATCGTACCATGATTAGAAAAAGCCTGGTAAACAGTTTGCTGGAGTTTCTTGAAGACAACAAGCATGAGGAACTTCCACAGAAAATCTTTGAAATAGGCGATGTGGCTTACATCGATGAAAGCCGTGACGTTAAGATGAAAACGGTCAAGAAACTGGCGGCCGCTATGGTATCATCAAACGCCAACTACACGGATATAAAGGCTATCGTAGAATCATTTGTAGCAAACCTCGGGTTTGAGATGGAAATAACCGACAGTGAAAATTCAATATTCATACCTGGCCGATGTGCAGACTTTACAACAACGGCATTGGATGATAAACTGCCATTCACATTCAAAGGATTCTACGGAGAAGTACATCCGGAGATTATTACAAACTTTGACCTTGAATATCCGGCAGTACTCTTTGAAGTGGAATTTATGGAAAGAGAATAACTCTCTAATTCTACCCACCTTTTTTAACTATTTTACTTTTTTTCGTTTAGTTTTAATAATATCTTTTTACAAATATATAACCATGAAGTATAGGACTTTGGGAAAAACTGGTATAAAAGCGTCAATACTCGGCTTTGGAACTATGAGACTACCTATTCTGGATGAAAACCCCGAACACGTTGATATAAAACAGACAGAAGCCATGGTGGAATATGCAGTAGATAATGGAGTAAACATCTTCGATACTGCATTGGTATATCATACAACCGATAGGGCAAAACCCGGCGTAAGCGAACCGATAATCGGTGAAATTCTAAACGGATACGACAATATACACATATCCACCAAGATGCCCTCATGGAATATTACCTCATGGGAATATTTTGATGACACATTGGATAAGCATCTGGAACGTCTTCAAACCGATTCAATAGAACTATTCTTTGTCCATTCAATCAAGGACTCATATTATGAAGATATAAAAAACGCGGGATTGTATGAATTTGTAGACAGGGCATTAAGTGATGGAAGAATAGAACACGCGTGCTTCTCAACGCACGGATCATATGAGCTTTTGTCACAGATACTTGACGACTATGACAAGTGGGAATGCGTACTCTCACAGCTAAACTATCTCGACTATGAGGAAAACCCGGGACTGGAGGCAATTAAAAAGATACATGACTTGGACATGGGTACGATGATAATGGAGCCGCTTCGTGGAGGACAGCTTGTGGGCAATCATCCAAAAAGTGTTGAGGATACCTTCAGCAAATCCGACAGAAACTACAATTACCTCGAATGGGCATTCAATTACCTGTGGGATAAAGAGGAAGTAAACTGTGTACTAAGTGGAATGAGCAGTTTCCAACAGGTAAAGGAGAATATTGCACTTGCTGATAATGCTGATGTCGGAATGTTAACCGATGAGGATAAGCAGATACTCTTCGAGGTTAAAACCGAATATGAAAAATTAAACAACATACCATGTACCGGATGCAACTACTGCATGCCGTGTCCATTCGGCGTGAATATACCGAAGTGCTTTAAGGAGTACAATATGGATTTACTGCAGGATGACTCCTTTAACTCCGTCCAGTACAAGTTTCACCTGCATGAAGACAGGCAGGCACATAACTGTACATCTTGCAGAAAATGTGAAAGTCTCTGTCCGCAGTCGATTCATATATCTGATGAGCTTAAAAAGGTTGAAGAACACTTCGGCATGTAATCAAATAAAATTTACGATTAATATTTCCAAGGGTACATATAGGAAGTATTAATTTAAACCATTCTTTTTTTAAGTATTAATATATCTGATTTTATTGGAAAAATTGTATACGACTTTTGAGTGTG
>MUZY01000254.1 GCA_003266065.1 Methanosphaera sp. rholeuAM130 | reverse complement strand
GATTTTTGCTATTTTCGAGGTACTTCATTTTGGGTACTTTTTTGGATCTTTATTGGCAGTAATTTTAGTTCGTTATACTACCGTATAACGAAGTAAAAACTATAGGTTTGTTCGTAGTATGTGAACAGTTAGTGTTATAAAAGTGAACACTTTTAGACCATTTGACAAAATGTTCATCCCCAAAATATTGAAGTATAATATTTTCTTCAAAATATTTAAAAATTTATAAAGTAATACGAACGACATATAAAAGTAATACTTAAATAGTAAGGATGATAAAGTAATACATATAGAATACTAAGTAATAATTCAATCCAAAAATTAAATTTAAATCTTTATAAAATAATTAGTTATATATAATAAATTAAAATATATTTATAGAAAAATTGAGGTACTATAATGAATGAAGATATTGAATTAAATATTCAAAAATTTAAAGATGTTATTCATTATGTCATATCAAAATGTGGACACAAAAATAACTTCACACGAAATGTATTATATAAATTAGTATATTTCATTGATTTTGATTTTTATGAGTTATATGAAGTATCGTTAACTGGTGAACATTATCTTCATAAATATAAAGGACCAGTACCGATTGATTTTGATGAAGCGATACATCAATTAGAAGAAGAAAAAAGAATTAAAGAAAAGAAAGAGATAATTATAACTTTTCCACAATATACTTATCAATCGTTAAAGGAACCCCCGATGAATAATTTCACAGAAAATGAAATAAATGTTATAGAAGAAAATATTGTAAAATTATCAGACATGTCTAGTGCTGAAATTACTAATTATAGCCATGGAGATCGTCCATGGAGATTATCAGATGAAAATGAAGAATTAAATTACGAAGCAGTATTCTACAGAAAGCCAGAATATTCTGTGAGGGATTACTCTGAAGAATGATAGAAAAAAATCATTTCACTGCCATCCAAAATTCAAGAAAGAACGAAAAAAATTTATTAAAACACACAAATGTCCAACATTAGAAAAAGATATAAATCTTTTTAAAGAGATATTACTTGATGATTTGGATGAAAATTATAAACTTCCCTCAGAGTACCATAGAATAGTTGGATTGAAACCATATGTTACTCATCCAGCTTTTATTTATAAAGATTTTCGTTGCAAGGGGATAAAAAAAGGAAAAAAATCGTTTTCGTCTAACTTTTGTATTATTGCCTGATAAACAAATATATTTAACTGAAATATACCATAAAAATCAAAAAGATGTTGAAGATAAAGATAGGATTAATGAATTATTTAAACCAAAATAATTTAAGTTCTTTTTTTTTATTTTTTTATTAAGAATATTATTTATTTCAAGAAAAGTAGTTATTGTAATGCTGAGGAGACATTCAAAATCCATTCAAGCAAATTAATATAAAAAAAAATAAGTATCCATTAATTATAAGGTTATATAAAAAAATAGAAAAATATAATAAGTAATTTATAAATACTTAAATATTCTTTCTCTTAATGCAACATAATATTTTATAGAATTTTTCATCAAAATCTTCTGTCGGATTCATGGAAATCTTACCGTCTTCTCGTATAATTATATCATCATAATACAGATTTTCATCTTTTTTAATAATGCCCTTCAAATTATCCTTTTTGATTAAGTTTTGTTCAGTTTTTTTAAGATCTATTGTGTATGGTAATTGATAATAATAGTTTCCATTTGCATCAACAGAATAAGCAAGTTCTGTTTTTTCATAACCTGTAATGTCAAGAAATACTTTAGAAAAACCTAAACCCTGTAAATTATCACGTAATTCTATAATCAAATTTTTATCTAATATTTCCAATGGTTCATCAACGCTGATAGTCGCTTTATTGTCATCCAGTCTTACTCTGATATTTTCTTGTTCTACCTTTGATCGGACAAATTTTTCAGCTTTATATATCATGTTTAATTTCTTTAGATTAACATTTTGATTGGTTTTTACACGTGTAGCAAGACAGGTTGTATCTGCTGAATATTCCAGGTTCAAATATTCTATCATTTCAAAAACATCTTTTTTTGTAATGTTACATTCAACAAGTGGACTTATCATATTAAAATCATCTAATACCAATACACCCGGCCTATTTTCGAGTAAATCTGTTATATTGGTACCTTCTAGGAAGTAATCATAATCGTTAAAGTCAGGTAAGTTTTGAATATTTGAATACATCAGTTTACGACATTCATAACATCTTTCTTTTCCATTATTTAGGAATGTTTCTTTTGCTAAAAAGTCTAAATT
>MUZY01000233.1 GCA_003266065.1 Methanosphaera sp. rholeuAM130 | reverse complement strand
CTCTTCAGATTCTTCCTCTTCGGACACTTCTTCAACTTCTTCAGATTCAGTTTCAGCTTCTTCTTCAAATTCTTCTTCTTGAGCTTCAACTTCTTCTACGTTTTCTTCTTCAATAAATATTTCTTCGTCTGCCATTATATCAAGTACCTTCCTTAGGTCTTTTTCATCAATTGTAAAATCGGCTTTTTCTCTTAAAACTGGTTTTGCGTTGTATGCTATTCCTATTTTAGCATTTTTTATCATTTCAAGGTCATTTGCCCCATCACCAATTGCAACACATTCGTCTAGAGTTATCCCCATATCCGTTACTAGTTGCCGTAAGACATCAATTTTATTTTGTGTTACAAGTGGCCCAGATACTTCTCCGGATAGTTTACCATCTTCAACTTCCAGAGTGTTATAAAATGCGTAATCCGCATTTATTATATCTTTAATTTTTAATGCAATAACATCAAAACTTCCTGTAATAATCGCTATTTCATAGCCCTTATCCTTTAATGTTTGTGCGGTTTCTTGTGCACCATTTGATAGAGGTATTTTATCCATTACCTCATCAATTTCTTCAATTGTTATGCCTTCAAGTTTTTTAACACGTTCACGTATTGATGTTTCAAAAGGAATTTTCCCTTGCATTGCTTTTAATGTTATTTCACTTATTTCATCTTCAATACCTTTAATTTTCGCAATTTCATCTATTGTTTCTGTGTCAATTAAAACATTATCCAGATCAAATACTACCAATTTAATCAAAAGATCACCGATATTTTTTAATATAACAGTACATATCTGTAGACATGTTTGATTATATTAATGTTAGGAGTTTAAAAGGTGGTTATTTTTTGGAGTATAAATAAATTATCTCATTTTAATATTGGATCCATTATATTTATTCATCGATTAAATATAATTCCATAAGACGTTCTTTTGTTTTTTGAACACCTAATAATGCTTGTTCAGCTGTTTTTGCTCCAGTACATACAACTTTTCCTGAACCAAATAGCAACAATACAACTTTNNTATACTAAACCAGGGAATTGTTCTGGTTCATATTCTGTATTCTCTAAATCTAAAGCAACTGCTTCTAAGTTAAGTATTCTTCCTAAATTCGCTGATGCTACAATGTTTTGTATTTTTATTTCGAAATCTTTAGGAATTTCAGAATCTAATTCTCTTATTCTATCCACTGTCATATGAATAGCTTTTATTGAGTCTTCAATACATTTTGCACCAGTACATACTAATTTACCAGATCCAAATATTAAAGCTGCAGTTTTAGGCTCTTTAAGTTTAAAGACTAAACCAGGGAATTGTTCTAAGTTATATTCAACATTTTCTAAAGCTGGAGCAATTTTTGGTAATTCCAATGATTTACCTAATGTTGCACTAGCTACAATGTTTTCAACTTTAATTTCTACATCTGCCATTATTTCTCCTCCATGTATAAGTGATAAAAATTCAGTATTTTATTAAATATATAGATAGAATAGATTTACAAATTATAGATTAAAATATTAAAAAAATACAATATTAAATATCTAAAAATTTTCCAAAAGTATTGTTCCGTTTGGGGTTTAAGAAAACATTCGACCATCCACTCTTTATATATTTTTTTTAACATAATATTAAAAAAATACTAAATAACATATTATGTATTTATATATATAACTCATTCATTTATATAGTTAACTGTTTTAGGATTTGAAAAAAAATATTATAAATGAAACATACAATAAGTATAGTGATATAATGATTGAAATAGAAATCAAGGCAAAAATTAAAGATAAAAATGATGCATTAACTAAAATCAAATCACTTGGTGCAGCATACTCCCATAGCGAAGAACAGGAAGATATTTATTTTAATGCACCGGATAAGGATTATCGTGAAACTGATGAAGCATTACGTATAAGATTAATACCCACACAAGACGGTATAAAAAAAATTCTTACATATAAAGGACCAAAAATAGACTCGAAAAGTAAGACCAGAAAAGAAATAGAAGTTGAAATAGACGATCTTGATAAAATGACGGATATTCTTATTGCATTAGGTTTCAAACCATCTGCAATTGTCTCCAAAGTTAGAAGAATATTTTATTATAATGAGTATACAATTACATTAGATAAACTTGAAAAAATTGGTTATTTTATGGAAATTGAATGTGTTAGCGATGATGAAGAGGATATCGAGCAAATTAGAGATAATATAATGGAATTATTTAAGAAAATGGATATTACCAACGGTTTTGAAAGAAGAAGTTATCTTGAATTGTTAGAACTCTGAATTTTAAAGACAATCATAAATAAGTATTAATAGTAATATGTATAAATCTCTTATTAAATTTAACATGACAAAAAAATATTTAGAACGATTTTTAATTTGATGAATAGAAATAATTACTCATAATCTATTAAAAAATAATATATCATGGGGGATTAGAAATTAACGATAGATTCGTAAGTATATACAATAAGGAAATCGAATACGATTTACCTGAAAAAATTAATATATACGATACCACATTAAGGGATGGTGAACAAACACCGGGAGTATGTTTTTCTATAGATGAAAAACTTGACATAGCTCGAAAATTGGATGAACTTGGCATACCTCAAATTGAAGCAGGATTTCCAATAGTATCTGAAAATGAAAAGAAAGCCGTGAAAACAATTGCAAATGAAGGCTTGAATGCAAAAACCATTTGTCTTACAAGAACTAAAAAGGAGGACATTGATGCTGCACTAGATGCTGATGTAGATGGAATCATAACATTTATGGGAGCATCTGATTTACACATAAAAGTCAAATTAAACAAACCGCGTGAAGAGATTACAAGAATATGTATGGATGCCATTGAATATGGTAAAGACCATGGATTATTCGTAGCATTTTCTTGTGAAGATGCCACGAGAACAGAAATTGAAAAATTATTGAATTTATATAGGAAAGCTGAAGAATACCATGCCGATAGAATTCATATAGCCGATACAACTGGTTCCATTAACCCATATGCTATGCAATACTTAGTCAGAAATATACGTAAAGAAATTGATACGGAAATCGCACTGCATTGTCATAATGACTTCGGATTTGCGGTAGCCAATTCCATCGCAGGATTATTCGAAGGGGCATCGGCAATTTCCACCACAGTTAACGGTATTGGTGAAAGAGCCGGAAATGCATCACTAGAAGAATTGGTTATGGCACTGAAATTATTGTACAACAAGGATTTGGGATTTAAAACAGAAGTCATACATGACTTATCCTGCATGGTATCCAAGTACAGTGGCATTCCTATACCTGACAGCAAGGCCATCGTTGGAAATAACGTATTTAGACATGAATCAGGAATTCATGTGGATGCAATAATTAAAAATCCTTTATGTTACGAACCATACCTGCCTGAAATGATTGGAACAAAAAGACAGATAGTGCTGGGAAAACACTCGGGTAAAGCCGCTGTAGAGGAAAAGTTAGATTCAATGGAAATCAAAGTGGACAATGACAAATTACTTGAAATTGTTAAACTTGTAAAAGAAGAACGTGAAAAGGGCGAAGAGATTACAAATGAAAAATTTGATGAAATTCTCGAAAAAGCTAACGTTAAACGCTGAGGGTTTAATATGAACATTACTGAAAAGATACTTGCCAAAGCATCGGGAAATGATGAGGTATCCCCTGGAGATACCATTGATACTGATATCGACGTGGCAATGAGCCATGATGGAACCAGCCCACCGACAATCAAGGTATTCGAAAAGATTGCCGATAAAGTATGGAATCCAGATAAGATTGTGTTGGTATTTGACCATAACGTACCGGCAAACACTATTGGATCTGCTGATTTCCAACAGGTTGTAAGAAATTTCGCTAAAAAACAGGGCATTAAAAACATATACACGCAAGGTGAAGGTATTTGCCACCAAGTTCTACCGGAAAAGGGACATGTGAAACCGTCCACTGTAATGGTCGGTGCCGATTCACATACATGTACATATGGAGCATTCGGTGCATTTGCAACCGGTCTTGGTGCAACCGATTTGGCCATGGTTTACGCTACGGGAAAAACATGGTTCAACGTTCCCGAATCATTTAAGATTAATGTCAATGGAAACTTACCTGAACATGTCCATTCAAAGGATCTGATTCTGAGAATCATAAAAAAGATAGGTTCATATGGTGCCACATATAAGAGCCTTGAATTTCACGGAAATACTATTGACGATATGAGCGTTGATGCGAGACTTACCATGACCAACATGGTAATCGAATGTGGTGCAAAAAATGGCATAATGATTCCCAACAAGGAAACTGAAAAATACTTACATCAAAGGGGAATAACCGATTATAACATTACACTACCTGATAAGGATGCCAGTTATGAAAGGACGTACGACTTTGACGTGGATGACCTGCCATGCCAGGTCGCCTGTCCACACAATGTGGATAACGTTGAAGATGTCGGCAGGGTTCAGGGAACCACCATCAATCAGGCGGTTCTCGGTTCATGTACCAATGGAAGATATGAAGACTTAGAACAGGCCGCATCCATTCTTAAAGATAACAAGATTCATGAAGACGTGCAGCTGCTGGTATTTCCGGCTTCCCGTGCAATATATCAAAAGGCAATCGACAACGGCCTAATCAACATATTCAATGATGCGAATGCCATAATCTGCAACCCGGGATGCGGTCCATGCCTAGGTGCACATATGGGTGTTATGACAGATGACATGACCTGCATATCCACCACCAACAGAAACTTCCTCGGCAGAATGGGCAGTGCAAAAAGTTATGTCTACCTGTCCAATCCAGAAGTTGTAGCGGCATCTGCCATCAGAGGAGAAATCACTGATCCGGCAGACATATAACTTCATTCATTACTTTTTTTTGAAAAAGTAAGTATAATAATCATCCTGGAAACAAATGCTTATTTTATTAATAACTACTTAAAGCAATAAAAACATTGTACAAAGTCAATGAGATTTAGTTAAAAGTCGATTAAAAAAAGAAGAAAATGAAGGTTAAAGGAAGTTAGTAATTGTTTATTTGCTCTTTAAGATATTCCAATACATCATCACGTACATCATCATGTGTTAATGCCATGTCAATGGAGCTTTTAAGCCATTCAAGGGTGTTACCTATATCATATATTTTTCCCTCAAAAGTGCACGCATATACATCGTCCTGAGCGTTGATTGCATCGGTAAGCTGTATTTCTCCCCCAACACCGGCACCTATCGAGTCAAGTTTATCGAATATATCTGGCGTCAATATATATCTACCCGTTATTCCAAGGTTTGATGGTGCATCCGCAAGCTTTGGCTTCTCAACAAGATTATTTACCCTATAAGTATTATCCCCTATTTGTGTTCCGTCAACTATTCCGTAACGTTCAATCTTGTATTCAGGCAGCTCTTCAATTGCTATTACTGAGCCACCGTATTTTTCATGTACGTCCATCAACTGTTTTGTGCATGGCACGTCGGAGTATGTGAAGGTATCACCCAATAGCACTGCAAACGGCTCATCACCTATGTGTTTTTTGGCACATCGGACAGCATCTCCCAATCCTTTTTGTTTTTTCTGCCTTACATAGTATATGTCTGCCATGTTAGTAATGTCCTGTACCTGTTTTAAGTATTCGAGTTTTCCCTTTTGTTCAAGGTTATATTCCAGTTCAAAAGACTTGTCGAAATGGTCTTCAATGGTACGTTTTCCCTTACCGGTAATGATTAATATGTCATCTATTCCCGAGTTTACAGCCTCTTCTACCACATATTGTATTGTCGGCTTATTATATACCGGCAACATTTCTTTAGGTTGTGCCTTCGTAGCCGGTAAAAAACGTGTCCCGAGACCTGCTGCAGGTATAACTGCTTTCATTAAACATTCCTCCTATAACTTGATTACTGAGTTTTCTCCTATGACAAAGCTTCTGCCCTTAGGATAGGTGTTTTTATCTGAAATAATCTTAGAATTCTGACCTAGCAAACTTTCTGTAATTCTTTTATCCGAATGGATTACAGAACTGCCAATAACGATTGATGAGTCGATTTCTGATTCTATGAGCTTTGTATTGTCCCCTATAGCTGTATATGGACCAACATATCCCTTGATTTCACAGTTTTTACCAATTACTGCTGGTCCTTTGATTACGGAACCAGATTTGATAATCGTATTTTCACCGATTATTACATTTCCTTTGATTTTAACGTTTTCTTCAACAATACCTTTTATGTCCGTTTTAATTGTTTCGAGTATCAATTGATTGGCATCCAATACATCTTCAGGTTTTCCAGTATCCTTCCACCATCCTTCGACGATAAATGAATCAACATTCTTATTTTCATCAATCAACTGCTGTATCGCATCGGTAATTTCCAATTCATTTCTCCATGATGGTTTGATTTTAGAAATAGCATCAAAAATTTCGTTTTTGAATAGGTAAATGCCAACCAATGCCAGATTGCTTTTTGGATGTTCCGGTTTTTCGACGAGCCGTACTACCTGATATTCATCGTTTAATTCGGCAACCCCGAATTGTCTGGGATCATCAACTTCCTGCAGCAATATTCTTGCGGCAAAATCGCTTTCATCGAATTTGCTTACAAACTCATCGATACCTGATTTAAGGATATTATCTCCAAGATACATGACAAACGAATCGCCGTCCACGAATTCTTTAGCAGTAGCGGCAGCATGTGCCAGTCCCTTAGGTTCTCCCTGCATGATATAGGTGATGTTTACCCCCAAATGTGATCCATCCTTGAGTTCATCCTTTATTTTATTAGGCATATTTGTACCTAAGATAATTCCAATATCCACTATTCCAGCATCACGCAAATCTTCAATAGCATATTCTATTACTGGCTTATTGGCTATGGGTATCAATTGTTTAGGTCCGGTGTGAGTTAATGGCCTGAGTCTTGTACCGTGTCCTCCGGATAAGATTATACCTTTCATGTTAAAAACTCCTTTAACTATATTTTGTCAAACATATTATCATATTATTTAACTTCTAAAAGAATATCTTTATTTTGACATTATTATATCTTTTTAATATAACAAAATTTTTAAATAAAACACAACAAAAAAAATCACTTCATGAAATAATAATTAATTAAAAAAAAATTTAATAAGAGGTATTGATATATTATAATCCAGTAAGATATTCAATTAAATGGAGGAAAAAAATGAAAAAATCATACATAATGTTGATATTTATCACTGCAATAGTCATTGCAAGTACGAGCGTATATGCATTGGATGAAAAGATGGATAATCAAGTCCAACTTACAGACACCAATATTCAACATGACATCGTTAAGACAGAAGAAACAACTGTTAAAAGTGCAAATGATAATATTTATGTGAATAAATCATCAAAAAGTACCAAAGAAGATGGAACAAAAGATAATCCATATAAGACAATTGATGAAAAAACAGTAAATGAATTAAAAAGCAACACCACAGTAAATGTGGCTAATGGAAAATATAAATTGAATACAATTAATTTAAACAATACCATTACAATCATAGGAGAAAATAAAGAAAAAACAATTCTTTATACGAATTCCAAAAATGGATTGTTCAACGTAAATGAAAACAGTGCTTTGACACTTATAAATCTAACAATCAGGGACTACAATTCAACGGTCAGCGCAGCCATTAACAACAATGGAACGTTGACGATTGAAAAATGCAAATTCCAAAATGCATTCCGAGATTCCCGTCAAGCAAAAGGTGGATTTATATACAATAAGAAAAACCTAACCGTCAAGGACTGCATATTCGATAATGATACCGCTTCATGGGGTGCAAGTATCTACACGGACAACGCCCAGACATTGATTATCAATACGAACTTCACGAACAGTGAAACGATTAACGTGGGAGGAGCAGTTTACAGCATAAGATCAAAAACAGAGATATACAACTCCACATTCATGTACAACAAAGGTGTTAGTGGAGCGGCCATATACAATGCCTTTGGAAACCTGACGGTAAACAATACGTTGTTCTTTAAGAATGATGCACAGCACTTCTA
>MUZY01000194.1 GCA_003266065.1 Methanosphaera sp. rholeuAM130 | reverse complement strand
GAGAAGTTTACACGCTTACCGGACAGGTTGGAACGGAAACGTCCTTCCTTACCTTTTAACCTCTGAGTCAATGTTTTGAGTGGCCTTCCTGATCTGTGTCTTGCAGGAGGCACTCCGCTTGCTTCATTGTCAAAGTAAGTTGTAACATGATACTGCAGTAACTCCCATAAATCCTCAACGATCAGTTGCGGTGCACCTGCTTCCATATTTTCCTTCAATCTTTGGTTGATACGCAATATGTCAACAAGCTTATGGGTCAAGTCGTCCTCTGAACGTTCACCCGTTTCAAGTGTAATTGAAGGTCTGACTGTTACGGGCGGTACAGGAAGTACCGTCAATACCATCCATTCCGGTCTTGCCACGTCTTTGTTAATACCTACGTAGATGTAATCGTCTTCAGGTATGTTTTCCAATCTTTCACGTACTTCGCTGGCAGTCAACTTGTAGTTTCCTTCAACTATGGAAATCGGCTTATCGATTTTTATTTCTATTTGTTCCTCATCACAATGTGGACATTTTTCCTTTTTGGCAGCTACATGAATCTGTTTTAATATCTTGGAAATGTCTTCACCGTTAGCTATTCTTTCTTCAAGCTTATCCTTGTATTTTTCCTTTTCGGTATCGCTTAAAAGAACACAGCCACAGCTGCGACAGGTAGATCTTAATATCTTATGTATCGTATCTGCAAATCCTACATGAATAACAGGTCTTGCAAAGTTAATGTGTCCAAAGTGTCCTTGACAGTCTCCACCTTTAGAACCACATGTACGACATTTAAGTCCAGGATCAATTACTCCAAGTCTCGGATCCATTAATCCAGCTTCTATTGGATAACCATCCTCATCATACGTATCCGGCGTTACGATTTTGGTTACTGACATTTTCCTGATTGTTTCAGGAGACATTAAACCAAAGTCAATCTCGGATATTTTCTTAATTATTCCTTTCAACTATTAATCCTCCTTGCAAATATGGCTATGCTTTATCCTCTAATATAAGGTTTGGAGATATACATAGTGATTTGAGTTCATCTAACAATAATTTAAATGCATATGAAATTTCTACAGGGAACGTTTCAGTTTCACCACATATTGAACAGTAAGTTCTGTCACGTATCTTATCCCTTACAGCCAATCTTCCACAATCTCCACAAATCAATGCTTCATATTTATCTGATTCATCAAGAAGTCTTTCCTTTAAGGATAATGCCGCTCCGTGTGCTATCAAACAGTCACGTTCCATTTCTCCAAATCTAAGTCCACCTTCTCTTGCCCTACCTTCAGTCGGTTGACGGGTAAGAACCTGTACTGGACCACGGCTTCTTGCATATACCTTATCAGATGTCATGTGGTGCAGTTTCTGGTAGTATGCTACTCCTACAAAGATTTCTGCATTGAATCTTTCACCAGTTATACCATTGTATAACTGTTCACGTCCATGAGTCTCGAATCCGTTTTCGTGAAGCAAACGTTTGATTTCTTCCTCAGGTACACCAGTAAATGGTGTTCCGTCGATACGTTTACCCTCCATACATCCTGCCTTTCCTGCAAGCATCTCAATAATCTGTCCGATAGACATCCTTGATGGAATAGCATGAGGATTTATCATCAAATCAGGACACATTCCGTTTTCATTGAACGGCATGTTTTCCTGAGGTACGATTAGACCCAATACCCCTTTCTGACCGTGACGTGATGCGAATTTGTCGCCGTATTCAGGTTGTCTGTGATCTCTCACCTTTACTTTTGCAAGTTTGCTGCCTTCAATGGTTTCGGTCAGCATCACCTTATCGACTATACCGTGTTCACCGTGACGAACGGTGACGCTGGTTTCACGTCTTCTTTCTGCTACCGTACCGAATTCATCAACATCTTCCAAAAATCTTGGAGGAGACGTCTTGCCTATAAGCACGTCACCAGAGTTAACCGTCACTTCAGGATTTATCAGTCCGTCTTCATCGAGGTTTTTGTAAACTTCCTCTGAACGGTATCCCCGTACCATATTTTCGGGATATTCGAAGTGATCCTCCTGACCGCCGGGATATCTTCTTTCGGATGCTTCATATGAACGGAAGAACGATGATCTTCCGAGTCCACGTTCCAATGCCGCCTTGTTCATAACAAGTGCATCTTCCATGTTATAACCCTGATATGACAGGATAGCCACTACAAAGTTTTGACCGGACGGCCTCTTATCATACTCCGTAGACTCCATACTTTTGGTTTTGACTACCGGCATCTGTGGCTGGTGCAATAGATGTGCACGAGTATCTGTTCTGAGGTTATAGTTTGAAACGTATAATCCCAATGCCTGCTTTGTCATACCCGCTTCCATCGTGTTTCTCGGAGAGGAGTTATGATTGGCGTATGGAATAATACCTGCACATATACCGAGCATCGTTGAAGGATCTATCTCCAGATGAGTATGTTCTGGGGTCAAGTCCTCTTCAAACATTGCAATGTATGCATTTTCTTCCTCTTCCGCATCGATGTATTCGATGATACCATTGTGAATGAGGTCAAACCATTTGATTTTTCCTTCAATCACGTCGTCGATGATTTCATCGGTAAGTTTTGATACTCCATCTTCAACTATTACCAATGGTCTTCTTGCACGTCCGGGATCTGTGAAGATAAATACTTCCTTATTGTCCTCATAGTATGTGATGTTTAACTCATTAGTCAACTCATTAGATCTTCTTTTGGCTTTAACTTCAGCTACAAATGCTTCTGGATCTTCAGTTGTTCCAATTAATTTACCATTTATATATACTTTAACTGTTGCCATTATAATTCTCCTTATATTTGTTCCAGGTTATGATCTAATGGTGTGATTA
>MUZY01000266.1 GCA_003266065.1 Methanosphaera sp. rholeuAM130 | reverse complement strand
ACAATATGAAAAAGAAGAATTTCAGAAAGCTATAGAAACATCATATACTACCAGTTTGGATTATTCTAAAAGAACAAGTTATTTCTATCCGTTATTTTTAATAGTATTCAATTTGTTCATAGTGCTGATGGTACTTTTCACAAGTCAAGAGTTAATAGTTGTTAAAATGGATGTAGTTGAATTAGTAATCTTTTTCCAATTCATTTTGTTTACTTTAACCAGTATAAAAATGTTGCCTTCAATATTTAACTCATTGACAAAAGTAAATGGAACATCAAAAAGAATTGAAGAAGTATTAATTCTTGAAGATACATTTGAAGAAGAAAATTATGAATTCAAAAACAATACTAATCATAATATAATTGAATTTAATGATGTAAGTTTTAAATATAAAAAAGAGAATGTTATTCGGGATTTGACTTTTAACGTTGAAAAAGGCTCTACAATAGCAATTGTGGGCAAAGTTGCTAGTGGTAAATCAACTGTTTTATCGCTGCTGAGTGGATTATATCCTTGTAGTCATGGTGAAATAAAAATAGACGGTAATGATATTAATAAAATTAACAGGAAAGACTTAAAAAGTAAAGTATCATTTGCAACACAAAAAACATTTCTATTTAATGATACGGTAAAATCAAACATTACCTTTAATGATGATGCTATCGCTAGGAATGAAATCATATTATCTGCAGAATTATCCGGTTTAGATGAATGTGTTGATGATATTGATGACTTTTTAAACTACAAAGTCAATGAAAAAGGTGCTAATTTATCCACTAGCATAAAGAATAGGTTGAATATAATGCGTTGTATTGTAAAAAAAGCTGATATTTACCTGTTTGATAACGTGTTTACAGGCTTTGATGAGAATTCACAGTATATTGTATTTGAAAGGATTAAGGAACATTTAAAAAACAAGACAATAATTCTTGTAACCGATAACATTGAAATATTGAAAAATACCGATAAGATAATACTATTGGATGATGGAAAGATAAATACAATAGACACCCATTTGGAATTAATGGAAAATTCGGAATATTACAAAAACCTAGTTTCAGATAAGGAGATGGTCTTATGAAGAAACCTGCCGATTATGTGGATTTTGTAAATTTTATAAAGGAGCTTTTAAAGCCGTACAGAGTACGTTTTGCAATAATTATTGCATTAGTACTGGGTAACTCCATACTTGCCATTAACTTACCTAAACTATTGGGAAAAGTAATAAACATGTTCGGAGAATATACGCCGGGAAGTACAATTTTTTTCTCGGCAAAATTTACAAATCTTTTAATTGAGATAACGGCACTTATCCTGATAACATATATTCTTCAGATAGTAATTACATATATAACCTATCCTGTAAGTGATAGGATTACACTGGGTTTACGTCAAAGAATTGAAGATAAGGTTCATAAAGTCAATTACAAGTACTTAAACAACACTCCTTCAGGAGAAATCATGTCAAGAATCAATCATGACACTCTTGTCATACGAGCCTTCATGGGTACTAAATTGGCGACAATAATTAGCAATGCACTGCTATTAATTCTAGCTGTAGTGATGATGTTACTGATTGACTGGGAATTAACCAAATGGTACCTCCTAATAATGGTTATAAGCATTGTAATCATTGCAGTAATAAACAGGTACACTATAGATTACGTGAAGGAATCACGGGAATATATGGGTAAAATGATAGCTCTAATCGGAGATACACTACTCAACAAAACAGTTGTAAACACAAATGACAATAATAATTACACTGAAGACAGATTTGACCAGTTAAACTTGCTGGATAAAAAAGCTTTTACTAACTTAACCTTTAAAACGGTACTAATGGAACCCATAACACTATTCATGTCTAATCTGGTCTACATTCTAATATATATTATTGCAATGTACATGTTATTCGATAAAACAATAACACTTGAGACAGTTTTAACTCTAATCTTGTATGGACAGATAATTATTAATCAGCTTAAATACTTCGCAAAAGCAATACGAGACATGCAGGGAACATATTCCAGCTTCTTAAAAATCTATGAATTACTATGCGAATCGGATTATGAAGGAAGTATTGAAAACATAGAAGATATATCGCATGGAGAAATAGAATTCAGGAATGTTTCATTCAGCTATGAAGACAAAAAAATATTGGACAATTTAAGCTTTAAAATAGGTGACAAAAGCAAAACATTAGTTAAAGCTAAAGCAGCAGGTGGAAAATCAACCCTCATAAACATATTAACAAAATTTTATGAAATCGATTCCGGAGAAATAC
>MUZY01000220.1:17871-18310 GCA_003266065.1 Methanosphaera sp. rholeuAM130 | reverse complement strand
ACCTGTTATTATTGTATTTCATGAGGTATACTTATTTTTTTCATTGGTGTTTTTTGTGTATTTTTTTATGTTGAAGTTATATTTCGCATCATCGGTATTTCTGGAACTTGTTGCCACATCCCCATAACAAGAGGGCATGCGACAATTATTTTTGCTACGTGAATTGCATATATTTTCATACTATATATTAAAGATAATATCAAGTCATATTTGATAATGATGAATATAGTTATAAGAAAATCTTCCCAAAAAAACTCTAAAGGGAATTGCTGCACGTTCTCGATTATGTTTTTCAAGTTTGTGAATAGTTTTTTCATTTTTTTGTCGTTGTGTCACGGTTTATGTTTTCATTCATTTTGTGTTACAATTTCAGATATTGTTATTATTATAGTATTTGTTCTATTTATCATGTTTATGTTAGTACTTTTCGTAACAACAT
>MUZY01000220.1:15320-17725 GCA_003266065.1 Methanosphaera sp. rholeuAM130 | reverse complement strand
TTATTTATTGTCTCTTCGAAGACGTTCGTTTTCTTCCTTTAACCTTTGGATATCTGCTTCCATCTGTTTGATTTCATTATCCAATTCTTCTGAGGATTTACCCTCTATATTTTGAATGCTTTCCTGTTTTGCCAGGTTTTCCGGAGATTTTTTAACGCTTAGAAGTATTTCATCGATTGAATCCCCCGGTGTTCTATCAGTTCTAACGTCAACAATCAGTTCATCCCCCGGCTCATATTCCGGTGGAAGTGGCATTACCTTTTCAATAACTTTTCCGCCTGCTTCTATTTGAATATTGACCATTGCCGGAACTTGCGGTTCTATAATTTCAGGATTTTTCACGTTTTTTTCTTCGTTGTTTTCGTTATTCATATTTTCACCTATACCCTTTGAATTACTTTCAAGATTATCTTTTTTCATTTTATTATTTGACGTTGAATTAATAATATATTTATCATTAATTTTATTATTATGCAAGAGTTTATCCGAATCGTCATTTGATGATTCTTCATCCGTAGAAGATGATTCGCTTAAAGTGGCATTTGCATCTTCAAAATCCGTGGATTGATTTTCATTTTCTTCATGTTCAAGTTTTTCAAGTTCTGCCAGTAGTTCTTCATCGAATAATTCCTTATCGATATCCAGTTCATCCCATTGTTTGAGTTCTACCTCATCACCCAAATCCGTTACGGTAAAGGGCATTGCTTCACCGAATGCATCGTAGCCGGCTATGGTAAATTCGTTGTATGGTCTGCAGATGATTATGTGAAAATAACCGTTTTTTCCAAAGAATATTTTATCGGCATTTGATGGATGATTGCTTGGACCGGGATGGCTATGGATTGAACCTACCGCGTCTGTCGTTAACGGCATCATGAATACCTGCATCACGGCACTGTTTTCTGATGCTTCAAATGGCAGGAAGATTAGACCCGTAATCTTCAATATTTCATCCTTTATCTTACCCGAAAGTAATGCAACATATTCCTTAGGATCGGCATTTCTGGCTATCTTAATTATTTCCTCGATGACTCTTTTATCTATTTGTACTTCATTAATTTTCTTATCGTTTCCCAATAGTTTTGTCAACGTTTTGTTAAAATCCATTTTATTGCCCCAACTTAAATTCAAAGAATTAAATAATTAATACTTTATATATTGTCACTACAACTAAATAAATCTAGTTGCATATCCACATTAATTTTATTTCTGTATGATACTGTTGTCGTATTGTCTTTGGGATTGACTCCTTTTATCTCATGTTTTTCTTTGTATACTGCTATTCCTCTTCTTTGCCATTGAGGTACATGGGCTATGTTAATCCCGTTTTCAAACAACAAATCATGAAGATCTTTCTTGTTAAGTTTGTACAGTATTTGAGCCGTCTGTTCCGGCGTGTGCGATTTGTTTAAGACTGCCTGTGCATATGAATTTATGCAGTTTCGCCATGCTTCATCCTGACGCCATTTGAAATAATTGGCAATATTTTGAGGAGTCATTATTACCCTTGAATCAAATGATGCCAATATATCCGATTTTATGCTTTTTTCGGATAGTTCTTCATTTAAATATACTTGTTTGTTGAATGATGAAGTTGCATATGAAGCAAATACGGAATCCATCTTTTCTATTCTTCCGTTGAATGGTATGTCCTCCAACAGCATATTGATTTCATCCGAGAAAGTGTATATGTATCTGGCATTGAACTGCCTGATTAAATCTTTAGATACTTCTATGAAGATATCCCTAAGCCGAGTGTCAAACGGCTTTTTAAAGTCCAATGCTTTAGTATACCTGGAAAAGTATCTTCCATCCAATCTGATGATTATTGGCATGTCCTTTACTACTTTTAAATTAGAAAAGATTTCGTATGATTTCAAATGAATCACCAAAAAAAGAGTGGTTTGGGAAAAAGAAATTTGGGTGATAATAGAATGAATATCTTTTGAAATATTACATCTATGAACCAATTTGTATTGTTTTATTCAATTTATTCAACAGACTAGCTGCGGAGTAAGCAGCCAATGCACTTGTTTTAGGATTATTTTTACTACTTACATTTGATGTTATTGTAGTCAATTCACCAAAGCTACCTTTAAGATGAATTTCATGCGTGTTATTTTTTATTTTTGAATCTGCAATGATTTTTACATCAACGTCGATACCTGATGCTAAACTTAGTGTAGATGATACGTTAATATTTTTAGGGAATAATTTTACGGCTTCTGATGCTTTTCCCTCAAAGAGTACCTCTTCATCAACCCCATCCAACTCGACACCTAGTGATACCGGTGGCTTACGCGTTGTCAGAGATACATGTGTTATTTTTCCCATTTTTGCAGCGTTAACCGTGTCAATACCACTTATTGCACCTGTCGGTAGATATATTTTACAGTTGTTGTCTT
>MUZY01000220.1:0-15256 GCA_003266065.1 Methanosphaera sp. rholeuAM130 | reverse complement strand
AACTTTTGAGCATTATCCGGAGTTAAATCATAAAAGCAATGAAGATTTGCATCCAGTACACCTTCCTCTACAAAATCAACCAATGCTGACGCTATTGCTCCACAACCTATAATACCTACTTTCATCAGAATGCTCCGGAATTATTTTCTTGTGGCAGATATAGGTCTTTTAACTTGTTGATTTTTATCTTCCTTAACCTTCAAGTCATTCTGGTATTGGATTAACTTGTTTTGGTCAACAAGGATAATGTCGCCTACTGCAGATACAACTTCATACGGGATATCCATGGTTCCCATTGTCATTAGTTCCTTTGTGTCACCATCATCCTGTTCAAGCCTTATTGAATTTCTCAAAATATCTGCAATACCTCCGCTTTTAGTTTCTTGACTTAAAGCTTTTGTTTTGAAAAATGAAATTCTTCCTTTTTTGATATTTAATACTACTTCAGTTATTTGACCGAGAAATTTTCCTTCTGTATTATAAACGTTTAAATCGTAAAATGTAGATAAGTTTACCATAATTATCACCGAATAATTTATTTAAATGTTAATAGTGAGATATAGTTTAATTATTGATTTTACTGGTTCTAATATCCCCTAATTGAAACTTTTATTTTATAAAGCTCTATTACATATAATATATATTTAACATAATATATAATAATTGCCTTCCGGTATCATATCAAAATGTGTGTTAATTTCAAGAAAAAAATATAAGATTAAAATAAAAAATATATATATGATAGTGAAATAATTAGCTGATAAAAATATTTAATTTTAAAAGGTAAAAGGGAAGATAGCATGTGGGATACCAGTAATGATTACAGATTAAAGGTTGCGGAAAAATCCATAGAGGATTTTATCAGAGTGGTTGAGGGATCCAATCTTAGAGGTTCATGGAATAAAAAACAGGTTCGGTTGATTGCAAAAAATATGAATCCGGATATTCAAACGTTGTATTATTCATATGTCACTCCACAGGAGTTATCCAAGACTCCACAAATGAACAATCTATTAAGGAGTGTGGATGAAATTATTGAAAATCTCGGTGGAGAAGATTATGCTAAGAAATTCCAGTCAGAATTGAACAGACAGGAACGTGAAAAGCTGGATTTGCCACTGGCCAAGATGAAATTTTTCATAAATACGATTAGAGGACTTCCGGATAGGTTGATGTTGGGGGAAATAAATGATCCGGTAATTGGCGTAGATATAATGGCAGGAGAGCTCGTCAGCGTAAGCAAACATCAAAAAACGGATAATCTAATGGTTTGTAACGTCAATTTGGGAAAACGTGCAATAACCGTCATAACCAATGATTTAACCGTTAAGGATAACGATCGTGTAGCGGTAAGCCTGCTTCCTCCATCCGAGTTTATGGGAATTGCCAGCGAAGGAATGTTTTTGGGTGCAGGCGAAGGAATCCTTAAAGATGTCGAGGGAGATTTGGGCAGCCTTCCCAAACATATCGATGTCAATGCATTCAATGAAACAAGAAACCTGGTTGACGCATACATTAAAGATTAAACCCACCCAACTCTTTTTTTAAGCATTTTTGTACTTTTATCAACATTCCCATCATTTTAGAACTTTACCCGCTTTTTTATACAAATCCATACTGAAGTTATGTTAGACGTAATCATTCAAGGCATCTATCCTATCAATCAAATCATTTAACTCGGTATCATTTATTTCACCTGCAAAATCATTCAAGTATTGCTGATAGATATTGATGGCAATAAGCACTATCACCATTAATCCGGCTATCAGAAGCAATAATTCTGCAGATACCTGTGCCTTATTGTCATAGGTTAACTTGACATACATATACAATCACCTTTAAATTCCCAAAATTGTTTTAATCAACATCTGCGATAAGTAAAATACGATAATTGCTGATGGAAGAACAATTACAATCCATTTTATGGATTTTTTATAATTCGATTCCATCACTATTGCTATTAACAGGCTCACCAGTATCGAGTGAATGATAATGTAACCGCCACTTGCTACTGGAATTACGTCAATCAATGAGTTTGTCCTTCCAACCGATTCGAGAAATTCCGAGTATATTTCTATTGTTGCAAATGAAAATGGTGTGGCGATAATTGCCGATATCAATAGAAACATTACCGACATCATTACGCTTGTTTTCTTATTCTTCTTCAACAGTTGCGTTTCTTTAATATCCTCGGATATCATCTCAAGTATTTCCGACAGATTACCTCCACTTTCTTTTGTGTTGACGATTATCTGAATAGCCTTATCAAGATTATGCAAATTGCACCTTTTTGAAATATCACCAAATGCTTCATTGAATGTTTTTCCCATCCTTATTTCCAGCAATGCCCTTTTTATTTCATCATTCAGGTATCCGTCAGTATTTTTCGATACTTCATCGAAGGATGACTCCAAAGCCATTCCTGCATTTAACAGGGATGATATCTGTAAGAGGTAATCCGGCAGTTCATCCTCTATCGAATCCAAGCGTTTCTGTCTTTTATATATCAGGAAATTCAAGAAGATAACCGTGGGCAGTACCGACAAAAACAGCACTAAAAGAGATAATCCAAAAAGTAGCGACGACACCGCCACCAACACAAATAGAATTATCGTTATCAGTAGAAGATTGCTTAGAATATCCATTATCGGATAGTATATCTTCAATTGAATTAATATATCCTGCATGTAATCCAAGTCATCCGCAGATATGAATTTTTGTATTAGCTTATTGGTTTTCTTAATAATTTCTTTATACATAACATTACTATTATTATATATTGCAGTTAATATTTATAAATTTTACAATAATATTAAAAAAATAGTAAACAATAATCAACAAATTAAAGGCGTGGAAAATATTATTTTCATTAGGGGATTATCGATGAAAAAAAGATAAAAACAGAAAAAAGAAAAAAAACGATTACAACAGGAAATCCAACTTCTTATTTAATGTAGTCAACTGTTTAGGATTCTTCTTGACAAGTATATCATCCTCTATTCTGACACCGAACTCTCCTGGAATGTAAATGCCCGGCTCAGCGGTAATCACCATGTTTTCTTCAAGAACGCCCTTAGCCTTCATGGAGACGTTGGGACTTTCGTGAATGTCAAGTCCAAAACCATGGCCTGTACTGTGGATGAAATAATCGCCGTATCCATAATCCGTTATGACATCCCTTGCAGCCTTATCTACGTCAGATATTTCAACTCCGGGAGAAATAGTCCTGATGGCGGCAGTTTGTGCTTCCAAAACAATATCCCATATTTCTTCCTGACGTTCGCCGTCAATGAATGTCCTTGTAATATCCGAACAGTAATGATCATACTTTGCACCCCAATCAACGACGATTGGAGTTTCAACACGATTCATTGACGTGACCGAATGAGGTGAACTAGAACGTTTACCCGACGCGACGATAGTGTCAAAGGCGGGCTTGATAGAACCGTTGATGGTCATGTCAAACTCCAATGTAGCAGCGGCATATTTTTCGGTACTTGTAAAGTCAATTTCCCCTATGGCATTCTCGGCTATTGCTATGGAATTCTTTATTTTGGTAATTTCATCCTTAGTCTTCGTTTTGCGCAAATCCTCTATTATAGCAGACTGGGTCAAAGCGTTCAAATCATCATTTAAATACTGAGCCATGCCAAATTCAAGCGTTTCTTCAACAGCAACGTTGCCCGTTAATTCATCTTTGATTTCGCTTAATTTTTTGACATCTTCAACTTCCACCTGGGATAACTCTTCAGCATCCTCCTTATCGATACTGTTGACGTACAATACCGGTTCATCTTTAACAATCAGATAAGCAAAACTTGACGGATAAAAGTCACAGATGTATTTTATATTTTCCGGTTTATACACGAACATTGAATCGATATCATCTTGTGACAATTTCGTGATTAATTCCTCATTTTTCATATCTCACTACCTCCACAGATTTGAATATTATCTAATACTATTTTTTAAAACATTAAATATTTAAATCCATATATTATAATTAATGATGAAATAATTAGGAAATGATTCAAATGACAACATTTTCAAAACAAGAAAAAATAGACCTTACAATATCAATCATTGTTATTACATTGATTTTCACGTTCATATTCACAAGAAGCTACCTGACAATGGATATGTTCTTATTATTCCTACCTATATCACTTATTGCGGTAGGTTTAGGTTTCATATTACATGAATTGGGTCATAAATACGTAGCACAAAAGTATGGTTTTTATGCAGAATTCAGAAGATCGGATAAAGGACTTATGCTGGGAGTAGTTACAGCACTGCTGGGATTTGTATTATTAGCGCCGGGAGCTGTGATGATAGGTTCTCCAACAGGAACCATTACAAACGAAGAAAACGGTAAGATATCCATAGCTGGACCAATCGTAAATATCATCTTAGCGTTGATATTTTTAGGAATTCAAATATCGATTCAACCGTTGGTAACCCTTTCAAATATTGATGTTATGGTATACCTGTATTTCTTATCACAAGTGGGCTTTAGTGTAAACAGTTTCCTTGCATTATTTAACCTGCTTCCAATACCACCGCTTGACGGTTCAAAGGTAATCAGATGGAACTTACCCCTATGGCTAATAACTATCGTAATCTCGGGAATATTGACATTTTCAACATATTTCCACTAACCACCCAACCCTTTATTTTTATCAAAATTTTGAATATGATTATTCCTCAAAAACATTAACAACAGTCAAGGACAAATATAACTATTAACATCAAAATAGAAAAATACCCAATAACAATTACTGATTTATATGTTGAACGAGGCTCCAATAAAATATAAGAAATCAACCCACAGAACCAATCTGCCGGAAGAGACCCTGGAAAAAATATCCGATATTACCATGGATATAGGTCTTACCAGAACAAGCAAGATTACCCATCTTGACAGACTGAACATACCTGTCTATACGTCTGTAAGGCCACTTGCCGAGGAAGGTGCCGTGAGCGTATATGCAGGCAAAGGTCCCACAGACATTCATGCAAAGGTATCTTCAATCATGGAAGCGATAGAAAGATACTCTGCAGAACAGCAGGAAAATGATGAAAATATTATAAAAAAATATGATCCCGCGGATTGTCTTAACCCTGAAGATTTGATTCTGCCAAAAGATTCATATCATGATGAAGAACTCGAATGGACTAAGGCAATATCAATTAAAACACAAGAAGAGATATATGTACCCTCAAATTCTGTTTACCACCCTTATAACACCGAAAACATACATCATATTCACTTATCCAATACAAACGGTCTGGCAAGTGGAAACAGATTGGAGGAAGCCATCTTTCATGGTATGATGGAAGTAATTGAAAGGGATGCGTGGAGCTTTTTTGAAGTATATAAAAAGGACAAACCGGAAATAAATTGTGAAAACACTGACAACGAATATATCACGGAATTGCTGGATAAGTTTGAAAAAAATAACGTGTCCATAAAACTTCTGGACTTAACGATTGAAAACGAGATACCTACGATAGCGGCAGTATCCGATGACTTGACATTGAAAGATCCTGCATTATTAACGCTGGGTATCGGCACCCATCTGGATCCGGATATAGCTGCGATAAGGGCAATTACGGAAGTGGCTCAAAGTAGGGCAACGCAGATTCATGGAACGCGTGAGGACACTACACGAGCAAATCTTCTACGTCAAACCGGTTACCAGCGAATGAAAAGACTCAACAAACATTGGTTTAAAGATTCACAAAAAACAATCAACCTGGAGGATATGCCGGATGTATCATCCGATTCATTTAAGGAGGATATAGAAATAACCATGAAACTGCTTGAAAAATCAGGCATCACGGATGCATATTACGTTGACCTGACCAGAGACATAAACATTCCTGTCGTCAGGGTCATCATACCACAGATGGAATTATTTAGCGTAGACACCTCACGTATCGGAAAAAGATTGAAAGAAAAGAATCCACTGGCGGGGAGTATTATATGAAACAAGCAATATTGATGAGAACCGATTTGAAAATGGGAAAAGGAAAAATAGCCGCTCAAGCCTGTCATGCATGTCTGGCATCATATAAAAAAACGGACAAGTCGCATATAAGAAAATGGGAATTGACCGGACAGAAAAAGGTAGTCCTGAAAGTATCTTCAGAAGAGGAATTGCTTAAACTATATGGAATGATTAAATTTGAAGGCATTCCATGTGCCCTGATAACGGATGCCGGCCATACGCAAATTGAATCCAATACCAAAACATGCGTTGGAGTAGGTCCATACCCCGACGAGAAAATAGATGAACTTACGGGTCATTTGAAACTATTGTAGAGGGTTTTGATGCTTACTGTAGTAAAGATTGGCGGCAGTTTATTTCCAGAGCATACGGATAAACTGTGCGAATGTCTGATTAAATCTGATGAAAAGATCGTGTTGATTAATGGTGGAGGAGACTTTGCAAACAAGTTAAGAGAATATCATGAAAAATATAATTTTTCAGATGATATCATGCATTGGAGTGCAATAAAATCAATGGACATTATAGGAGAATTGATAGCCAGCAGGAACAAAAATATTCAATGCATAAATAATCCTGAAGACATAGAAAAAGTTCATGATAACAAAAAGATTCCATTGTTACTTAGCTATGACTTGCTGAAGAAAGAAGACCCCCTTAAACACTCATGGGATGTAACTTCCGATTCGATTGCATGCTACTTTGCACATAGACTAAATGCCAAACTATTAATATTAACAAATGTAGATGGTATATATAGTGGTAACATTTTTTCAAATGACAAAGAACTTATAAAAAGTATAAGTGCAAAGGAACTATTAATTTTTAAGGAAACAAGTGTGGACAAATGTTTACCGAAACTATTAATTAAATATAATTTAGACTGTTTTGTGATGAATGGTATCTATCCAGAGAGGGTACTGTCTCACTTAAACGGCAATCATACAATAAATACACATATACGGAGGTAAAAAATATGGCAGAAAAAATGATTTGTACTTCTTGTAAACAAGAAATCTCACCAATCGATGAATATGTAAAATTCTATTGTCCTGAATGTGATGCAGACATATACAGATGTCCTAAATGCAGAACCTTTGGACACGAATATACATGCGAATGTGGATTTAAAGGACCATAAATAAATTATTAAAAAAAAACATAACAAGGTGATATTAATGTCAGATGTAGCAGGAATATTAAAAGTAATGCCTGAAAGTCCAGATGTGGATTTGGAAGCATTAAAAACAAGCATCCAAGGTGCCGTAGGTGAAGAGGAATTCGAAAGAATTGAAGAGGAACCTATAGGATTTGGACTGGTAGCGTTAAATGTGACTATTGTAGTGGATGATGGTGAAGGAGGAACCGAACCAGCAGAAAAAGCAATAGCAGATTTAGATGGTGTTGCCAGTGTAGAAGTTACTGACGTAAGAAGATTAATGTAACTTCACATAATCTTTCTTATTTTTTCATTTAAACCAATGATAAATCTATTTTTTTAAACTTTAAAGAATTAATCCCCCAACAATAAATTTAAAATTATTCCCCAATTATATAACGAAAAATAATATCTAAAAAAAGGTTAATCTTATTTTTCCCAACATTAAAACCACTTAAACCATTATCTATATCAACTTCCAAAAATTCATGCAATTATTTTGATTATTAGCGTTAAATGACATAAAGTAGAAAAAAAGAAAAAATAGAGGTTTAAGTTAGTTATTTGAATTTGATTGAATCTGCCATTTTCCAGAGCAAATCTTCATCTTTAGATGAAATAAGGACTACTGATTTATCTTCATTATCTTTTCTAATTATGTAATAATCCCCATCTGAATGATACAATGTTCCTTCATCTTTAGATTCAACTAATTCATAACCTATATAAGATTCTTCAACAGCATTGTCTTTTGTAAGTTTATCTTCATTACAGTCAATATAACTGACAGACAAAGAGTCATCATCATTTTCCCATAATGGATGTAAGAACTCCTTATATTCCGGGTCTTTCCATTTTGAATCATTGTATTCTATACTGAAATAACCATTCTCAGAATATAGCTCAGACATTTTGTCAANNGTGAAATTTCCAAAATCATGTTCTTCCATACCATCATCCAAAAAGTCAAAGAGTCCTGCACTAACGGTTGTAATGCATCCCAATAGACATACTGCAAGAAGAGATAATACTAAAAACTTCTTGATATCCATCAAATACACCTCCACAAGAACTTGATATATTATTATTTGAAAGAGAAATGATATAAATAAAAGAAAGCAATACCTTTACAGCAGAAAGGTTTAAAGCAATGCTGATGAGATTACTTTGCAAAAATTAACTGTCATTAAATAATATGAAAAAATAACACGGCACGTAAACAGCTGCCCATGAAAAGGTATAAGTATTACAAATAATATATATTAGTATTAATTATATTATGATAGACATTTTAGCAGCAATATTAATCGGAACATTAATGGGGATAATTACTGGCATAACCCCCGGTTTACATGTAAATACCGTTGGAATAATAATATTTTCCTTGTCAGAACCGATATTGAATCACACCTCGAACATGACGTTATGCACTTTTTTCGTCACCATCGCAATCGTTCATGCCATGATTGAATTTATTCCGTCATTGATTTTTGGACTATCGACCGAAGACACCATTGCAAGCGTTCAGCCGGCACATAGACTGCTTTTTAAGGGTGAAGGACATAAGGCAATAAGACTTGTCAGTTTTGGAGGCTATCTGTCAATCGTCATATTGATAATGCTTTTGCCTGTGCTATTTATGGTTTTGCCCGCAGCATATTGCATCCTGAAAGATCATATTGCATATCTTCTTATAACAACCATGATTCTGATGATTTACTTTACAAATAAGAGCAATATCAACAGACTTTATAGTCTGCTAATCTTCCTGGTATCGGGCATTCTGGGATTTTTTGTACTAAGCAGCAATTTAAGTGGAAATACTGCATTGTTATGTATTCTTTCGGCCATGTTCAGTATCAGTACCCTGCTGTATTCAGTTAGCAAAAAGGCACATCTTCCACCACAGAAGATTAATAAATGCATAAATATTGACAGGAGGTTCATCAAATCCACCGCTGCAGGAAGCATTTCAGGCTGTATTTTGGGTCTGCTTCCAGGCCTTGGTCCGGCTCAGGGCAGTGTCATAGCCCAAACACTGACATTCAATAGGAACATTACTCCGGAGGATTTCATCTTAACCAACAGCGGCGTCAATATCTCCGATACGATATTTTCACTTTTGGCAATATATCTAATAGGAAATCCGCGCAGTGCCATCAGCATGTACGTTAATTATCTTTTAAGCAATCTGGAACTGATTCACGTATTATTTTTCATATTCATTGGATTGGTAAGCGTTTCCATTTCGTGCATGATTTCAATAAAAATAGGCGATTACGTTATTCAAAGGGTCAATAACGTTAATTATTATAATTTAAATGTGACATTAGTTGTTTTAATTACGATTATCGTATTAAGCTACTCAGTTATTACGAATGCACCAATACTCTACGTGACGATATGCTACGTTACATCTGTCGCATTGGGATTGCTTCCCAATTACCTGAACATCAGCAAAAGCAACCTGATGGGCGTTTTGATAGTCCCGTCAATCATCACGTATCTGGGACTGTTCTAGATTATGACGACCCTTTCACATATTTTCTTTAATTGTTTTTCGTATTCGGTTGTGTCGATATCGGGAAATGCGTCGATTAGTCCCAGATCATATTTCGCATCAAGGCTATTTGCAAGTTCTTCAAGAGTTTCATTGTATATTTCATATCCGGCAGCATCAATCCTATTGATTTCAAGGTTAACCTTTAGGTTGTCTATTGCATTTTCATTGACATCATTGAATATGACCTTCTTCGCATTTCTTTTTAATGCGTATATTCCCAGCGTTCCTGGCCCGCACATGGCATCCACTACCGTGGGAGCATCATACTTTTCGAGTTCTTGCTTAACTTCAAGTATCTTCGGCGATTCCGGTTTTGGATATTCAACATGGATTTTTGATTGCTGCTTATATACCAGCACTTGTCCCATGTCGCTATCCTGCACGTCACATCTGATGTCACATCCTGCCAGTAATTCATAGTTGTATACATTGTCTTTTTCGGTAATTTGTCCGACTGTATCGTTGATGTTTCCCTTCAGCACCCCCTTTACTTCGGGAACCTCTTCAAATATTATCCGAGCCGTTTTCTTATCAATATTGTCTATAAGCATTACCAAGGTATTTTCAGATAAGAAAGGCTGTCTTTCCAGATACATTCCGGGCGTTATTAGTGGTGTACCCGTTTTTCTGATTGACGCCGTAGAACTTTGCAGATTGTTGTCCATCAATATTTTCAGTATGTGTGCCATTACATGGTCTATGTTTCTTTTTTTGCATTTGGAACATAACCCATAGTCGGCGGTTATCTTTTCGGTTTTAACCTGCCTTGACAATGGCAAGGATTTTTTCAGTCTTTTGGTTGTGCATTCTTCGCATGGAAGATAAAGTTCTTTTATATTATCAAGTACATCTTCCTTTGAGTCTATACAACTTTTTTTACAATGGCATTTCATGTCATTATATTTATCCTTTCACGGTAATAAAAATAATAGTAATACTAATATATTATAAAAGTAATAATATTCTATGTAAGAACATTATGAACGAAAACTGCAATCTGAAATTATATGAAATAAAAACTAACGGCAATCTGAAAGACGAAGAGGAACAGGAGTACATATCCATCAGAGATAAAATCATCCAATTGCAGGTGAATAATCCAAATCTGAAGATTGATGAAACCCTGATAGCAAGATTATCCAAGAATAAAGATACAAATATCAAACAGATACTTAAGAAATTGAAACTGGACTCCGAAGGTTACGGAAAGATTAATGACCTGTTGAAGGATGACAATCTTGAAGAGATAATGGTGATAAACGATAAAAATCCCGTATACGTATATCACAGAGAAATGGGAATGATGATAACCAACATCACGCTGGACAATAATGAGATTAGACAAATAATCGAAAAAATAGCAAATGAAGTGCAAAGAAAGATAGACAAACAAACGCCGCTACTTGATGCAAGACTTGCCGACGGCAGCAGAATAAATGCGACGATACCACCCGTCACGCCGGACGGACCAACGCTGACCATAAGAAAATTTAAGAAAACACCGATAACAATCTTCGACCTGATTAAAACGAATACCCTTTCATCACACCTGGCGGCATTCCTATGGATGATTACCGAAGGAATGAACAGCTACTCGTCAAACATAATTATTGCAGGCGGAACCGGTTCAGGTAAAACAACAACCCTAAACTGCATATGTTCCTTCATACCACCATACGAAAGGGTTATAACAATAGAAGATACCATGGAGCTGCAAATTAATCATAAACACATTATCAGATGTGAGACAAGGCCGCCAAACATTGAAAACAAGGGAGAAATAACTATGGATATGCTGCTTAAAAATTCGCTAAGGCAAAGGCCCGATAAGCTAATAGTGGGAGAGGTAAGATCCAAAGAAGCAAACACGCTATTTGGAGCATTGAATACGGGTCACTCAGGTATGGGAACATTACATGCAAACAGCAGCCATGAAACGATTGTCAGACTGAACAATCCCCCCATGAATGTACCCAAGATTATGATAAACTCGATTGATTTTATCGTCATGCAAAAAAGACTATACAACAATAAAAAAGGAAGCATCAGACGCATAACGGAAGTTGTTGAAGTTACGGGAATGGAATCGGATACCCTGCAGTTAAATAAGATATATGAATACGATCCAAATAACGATAAAATTGAATTTCACGCAATTTCGTGCAACGTATTGAATAAGATAGCAAATATGAACGGATTTAGCTACAAAGATGTACTGGACGAAATAGATAAAAGGGAGAAATACCTAATGGAAGTATTGGAAAATGACCTTGAGAATATAGATAACGCTGAAGAAATAATTAACAATTACTATGACAAGCAAAATAATTAAAATTACAACTGATTAAAATTATGATGAGAAAAAATATTATTAAAATAGGAAAGGCTGCAATTAAAATAAAAGATGCTTTGGTGAATGGAAAAATCAGTAACGGAAGGGGCAGTCAAAAAGACATCATTGAAAAGGAAAGCATAGAAAAAATACTTTCAACAAACAAAGGTGAAAGGAAAAAATATGACAAGAAAATAATTGCATTGCTTGCAGCAGTGGTAGTGGCCATATGCCTTAAAAACGCATTGCTGATAGACATCACAATGATAATAACAATAACCATAGCCATTTACAAGTCATATCCCCAGATAAAAGAAAGACAAAGGCAAGTGGAAGTGACAAAACAACTGCCATATGCACTAAGACAAATCGCCATAGAACTACAGGCGGGGATAGGGTTATTTGATGCCATGAAAACTGTAGCAAACGGTGATTACGGCGAATTGTCCGATGAATTCAAGATAACATTAGAGGAAATACGTTATGGAACAAACTATAACGAAGCATTCGATAATCTGACCAAAAGAAACGACAGCCCAATGATAAAAAAGACAACAAATCAGATAAAAAGAACATTGAATAGTGGAGGAAACCTGTCAAAAACGTTAAATAGCCTGGCAAAGGAAAATAACGAAAATATGAAAATAAGATACAGGCAATACTCCGAAAAATTAAATTCCATAATGCTGATATATATGTTCATAGCGGTACTGATACCTGTAATCCTCTTTATCATGATTATCGCGGCTACAACGGTAATAGGACCCATTATTGACGGGAAACTGCTTTTGATATTGTATCTGTTCTTTTTCCCATTGGTAGTGTCATTCATGATACTCATCATCAAAAAAATGGAACCCGCAACTGTTTAACAAATTTTTTAAAAATGCATATGTGGTAGCAAAAATTATTAAAAACAAAAAAAAAGTCCTGATAAATGAAATTATCATGACAAAAAATAATAATCAATGAAAATAAATGAAGTAATATAAAAGCGTAAAAAGGCAAAATTATGGTAAAAAAAGAAGCTGATTACATAAATCAATTTAATCAAACAAGAGACATAATCTCACAATTTCTAATTACAACAAAAGAAATTAAAAAAACCAAAAACAATAAACCATATGTTGAATTTACATTACAGGACAAGACAGGCACAATAAAAGCAAGGATGTTTTCAAACAACTGCAAAAAACGATTCGACAACGTGACAATAAACCAAGTGTATAACATAGTGGGAAAAATTCAGGAATTTCCAACCGGAAGTAACAAATACAACATATTGATAGATGATATCAGAACATCCAAAAAATATGATATGGATGACTTCAAAAGATCTGCAGTAAAATTGGACAAGCATATAGAGTATTTCTTCAATGTACAAAAGGAAATCAAAAACAAGGAACTGATAAAGCTGCTTTCAAGCATATTTACAGATGACGTGACGAGGGAAAAGTTTGTCAGTGCACCTGCGGCCAAGATACATCATCACAATTATAAGGGAGGATTGCTCGTACATACCAATGAAGTGATATCCATCTGCTTAAATTTATGCCAAATCTATGAAAAGCTGGACAAAGACCTCCTTGTCACAGCGGCAATTCTGCACGATATTGGTAAAATAGAGACGTACGATTTGGACGAAAACAACCTGATAAGCATCAACAGAAAAGGAAAAATGATGGACCACATCTATATCGGAGCAAAGATGATAGAACAGCAATGCGAAAGATTGGACATCAACGAAGAAGTTAAGACGAAACTGGTGCATATGATTCTAAGTCACCATGGAAATAAGGAATTGGGATGGGGTTCGACTGTAGATCCTTTGATACCGGAAGCTCTTGTGCTGCATCATGCTGATGACATAAGTGCCAAAATTACAAAATCACTGGATAACCAATAAAATATACGTTAAAATAGACATCGTCAATCAATTTTCTTGAAAAATGCTTTTGAAAGTACATGTATAATAAATGCCGGCAAAAACTTTAAGCAAAAAATTGCATAAATTATTATATTAAAAAAACCAAACCTATTAATAATATAGATTATATTATTAAAAAATGTTTTAAGACAATACTCAAATTTATTGACATGATAACAGACAGATATTCATTGTATAATATAATAAAATCGTATAAAGTTATAAATATATAAAATTCAGGTGGAAAAATGGATAAAATTAAAATTGCAATAGTAGGATTAGGTAATTGTGCGAGTTCTTTAATACAAGGATTATATTACTATGAAAATAAAAATGAAGAAGACGTGGAAGGATTAATGCATTGGATGATTGGAGACTACAAGCCATCAGACATTGAAGTAGTAGCCGCGATAGACATCGATGAAAGAAAAGTGGGAAAAGATGTGAGTGAAGCAATCTTTGCAAAGCCAAACTGTACAACGGTATTCTGTCCGGATATCCCAGAAATGGGCGTTACAGTTTCAATGGGTAAAGTATTGGATGGTGTAGCCCCACACATGAAAGACTACAAGGATGACGTTACATTCGTAATTTCCGATGAAGCTGAAAAAACAAAAGAGGAAATAGTGGAATTGCTTACCGAAAGTGGTGCAGAAATACTTGTAAATTACCTTCCAGTAGGTTCAGAAGAAGCGGGAAAATTCTATGCAGACTGTGCATTGGAAGCGGGTATTGCATTTATCAATTGTGTACCAATATTCATAGTAAGTGACCCAGAATATGAAAGACAATTCAAAGATAAAGGAATTCCTTGTATCGGTGATGATATCAAAGCACAAATAGGTGCTACGATTACGCACAGAACGCTTGCAAGCCTATTTAGAGATAGGGGAGTAAGACTTGAAAGAACATACCAGTTAAATACCGGAGGAAATACGGACTTTTTAAACATGCTCAATCATGACAGATTGGCATCCAAAAAGGAGTCAAAAACGGAAGCGGTACAATCCGTACTGGCACATAGATTGGATGAAGACGATATCCATATCGGTCCAAGCGATTACGTCCCATTCCAGAAAGACAACAAATTATGCTTCCTGCGTATGGAAGGTAAAACATTCGGTGACGTTCCTATGAACATAGAACTGAGACTTAGTGTAGAAGACAGTCCAAACAGTGCCGGATGTGTAATAGACGGTATAAGATGTTGTAAACTAGCATTGGAACGTAATATTGGCGGAGCATTGACATCCATATCATCATA
>MUZY01000051.1 GCA_003266065.1 Methanosphaera sp. rholeuAM130 | reverse complement strand
ACTGTAAGTGAAGAAACAAAACTAAAAAAAGAATATTTTTAGAAGCATTCGAGCTTCTAGTTTTTGACGGTTATCTTGGTGGACGTAGCTCTGGCACTTTTATAGCCGAGTCTGTCCTGAGTTACGATGGTAAGGGATGTATACTTTGAACTGACTGGTACGTTAATGTCCTTGAGCTGGATTCTGCCGTTATCTATCATGAAATAGATGGCATTACCCTTAGCGTCGGTTAAGGTTACCCCGTTGACCTTAATGATTATCTTGCTTGGACCGACAAGATAATTGTTTTTGTAGTCCTTCATTGTTGCATTCAAGGACATCTTATGTGTCCTGTTGTTTATTACGCAATTTGTGACGGTGATGTTCACAGTACTTCTTTCGACCTGGAAGTAGGTATAGTTTACCACATCCGGATTGTAGTTTTTGTTGTAGAGACCTGCCGTAACGCTATGGTTTTTAACGTTGAACGAGACGGCATCGGTAATTCCCATAAATCCTATAGGTATCCTATAGTTATATGTTGCAACACCATTGACTATCTTTGCCTGATAGACTGTTCCATCACTGTTTTTCATGGTTATGCCGTTTACCTTAAAGTAAACGTACTGCTCGGATAGGTTATGGATTACACTGGATCTTTTGCCGCTTGTGACGTCATATATTGTAGCGGTAAACTTGATGTATGTGTCCTGTTTTGCCTTGGTAACATTACACTTGACGACAATTTGTGCAGTTCTTAGGGATATNNNNTTCAGATATGCTATTATGTCGGTTGAAGCCACACCATTTTCCACATATACCTTCAATGCGTTATTGCTGCCGTTAATCTGACCGTTGTCCTTTACGGTAACTGAGTTAATCTTGAATATTACGTAACCCGCCTTAACCGGATTACCGAATTTGTCTTTAACGCTTGCCTTCAGGGTTATCTTCTCGCCGATTGTACCGCTAATCTTCGATACGCTTATGCTTGTTGGCAGAATTGACGTGGTATAGCTAATCGATTTTGTACATGCATTGTAGTTTGCCGTTGCATTATATCTAACGGTCACGTTATTTTTTGCAACAAGAGTATTGTTGTATTTGAAGCTGTAAAATCCCTGAGAGTTTGTCTTCGTATTGTATGTATTGTTGTTTATCGTAATGGTTATATTGGCATTGGATAACGTTCTGTTGTAGATGTCTTTGAGCGTTCCGTTTATTGTTGACGCGTTGTAGACGTAGGTATTTGCAGTTGATGCAGTTAGTGTCGTGCTTAGCTTCCATGTGTTGTAGCTGGTCGTCTTGGTGGATTGGTTGTATATTGCACTTGCGTTGTATGTTACAGTAATGTTGTTTTTGGCAACCACAGTATTCTTGTAGTTGTACTTGTAATCACCGGTTGCATTCGTTTTAACGGTGTATGTGTTGTTGTTTATTCTGATGGTCACCTTTGCATTGGCCAGTGGATTGTCATATTTATCCACAAGCTTTCCTGTAATGATACTTGTGTTTAATACGTATGTATTGTTTGTTGAAACGGTCAGTTTTGTAGGTATCCTGTTTACCGTCAGTTGTATCTTTTTATAGGTATCATCGTAATTCGTCGAGTTGTGGTATGTTATCGTTATGGTGTAGTTTCCGCTTTTTGCATTCGTAACGTTTATTTTTGCCTGACCGTTCGATACGTTTGCACTATCAATCAGGGTATCGTTCGAATATCTTGCAGTTATGATTCCCTCATTTATTTTTGCCTGCGTATTATTGGATATGACCTGTATGGTTACTGTTTTCGTTTCATTGATTATTGCCGTAATGTCGTTTACCTTTAATGTGATGTTCTTGTCGTTGATGGTGAAGTAATTCAATTGCGTGATATTTATTCCATCATAGACCATAATTGTTTCAAGCGTATAGTTTCCATTGCTTAATCCTTGCGTGCTGTTTGCAATGCTCACGTTTCCCGCTGCATTTACACTGGTGTATTGGGGCTTATTGTTGCTTGTGTATATGTAGTCACCATTTATCTTATAGTATAACTTTGTGCTGCCGTTTAAATCCAATACTTCAGTAGATATGTTGAGCATGTTATCGGCGTACTTGACTTTACTGTTTATCTTTGGAATATCCATCATGTAGACTTTTATCGGTGCGGTGTAGTAGTCGTTAGCATTTGTATACAAGTCCTCCCATGTATCTTTATTGTCGTAGCTTATAAATGATCTGTTGAACGTCGAATATACTGGATAGTCGCTGTCCTGAAGCGGAACGAATATGTAATTATCATCCATGTTCTGCTGTATGTCGATTGTAACAACAACCTCATCAAAAGCGTTTACCCTATGGAAATTATCAAGATATATCGTTCTATAGCCTGGATAATCAACAGAGCCGGTTTTGCTATCTACCAGATTATTATTTATATACACTTTTATGGTGTAGTTGGAAGTATTTACAAAGTATGTGCCTACGGCACTTAAGCATTGGCTATCATTGACCGTATAAATATTTTTTATTGAATATGATCCGCTGTTATCTCTTATCCGGTATACATAAACTACAGAGTCGTATTGGTATATCTTCGAGTAGTTGTATACGTTGTTGTAGTCGACTGCAAAGTTAATGTCATTATGGCTGTCGGTATATAACAGGTCTCCGATGACATGGTCATAGTATGATACGTACTGGTATCCGTGATCTCCGACACTTGTTCCCCAACTGTTTTTTATTATGAATGCTCCATCGCCGGGTGGATTGTTATTGAAGTTTTCTTTGCTGTATGTGTCATTCCATCCTACGATGCACACCACATGATCTGCAGTTGTCGATTGCGAATAGATATTCAGGCTGCTGCTTGACTTAATGCTCGTAAACACTCCACCATACTTCATTATGGCTTCCTTTATCAGATTGTTGTCGGTATAGTTCTGTCTGTGCGGTATGAAATATATGTTCTGCACTTGGATATCGGATGAATAGATTGGAGACAATAATGATTCCGTATCATAGTTATCCTCCGATTCAAGTACCGGGCCAAGTCCGCTTGCGAAGTATCCTACTGGTTCCAGGTCATAGCCTCCATCGTTCGGAAGAAGATTCGGATATCCTATTACGGAAAATCTTTTAAAGATGTTCTTCAGGTTATTTTCCGAGAGGTCATAGCCTATGCCCGTAACTTTCTTTATTGAGGATTCCAGTGCTGCCATTGAAGCGAATGTTATGCAGCTGCCACTTGATCCCTGTACCTTGACCGGGGTTGTCTGGTTCAAGTCAACTAGATTGTAGTAACTTGGTATTGTAACGTTTTTGTTTGAATATTTTCGTGTCGGTGTTATGTTGTTTGAATTGTCATAAGTCGATGACTGTATTGTCAGCTTGTATGTTGTATTGCTTTGATTGTACTTGGAATTTCCGCCATATACTATACCTATGTCGTATATTCCCTCCTTGAGTGTACTTGGAAGTTGGTATGAATAGCTCATTACTTGTTGAGCCTTAAGTGTGGTAATCTTCTTATTGTTAACGTATAATGTTATGTTGCCACTTATATCCTTGTTTGCATTGATTTTAATAGTTATGGTTGAATTCCTTTTGCTTGTGATGTCACTGCTTGATATTGCCGGTGATATCTTTGAATATAAGTCCATGACCTCGTTGTCAATTACTACAAGCAGTTCCGATTTGTCACAGGTGTAGTTTTTCGTGGCATTGTTTATGATGTTGAATGTTGATATGGTGGCATTTGTTTGGCGTAGCTTGAACCTGACCAATCTCTTGATTGACGTGTTTATGGCAGATCCATCGGATAGTTCATTCAATGTAACTTTTACGGCATTATCTGAATCATCGTATAATCCCATCACAATCCACGTATTTGGGATGCGTCCTTGTGTAATCAGGTTGAAATTGGGGTCATTTGCTCCCCACCAATTGTTGTCCAGGTTGCAGCTTTTTGGTGCTAGCGTGGAAACTATGGATGTGTTGCTACTATTGGTTACAAGTGCCGATTTTTGAATGTTCAATGTGTTGTTGTATGAGAATACGGCACTGGCCTGATATGCATTGTTTGATTCGAATATGCTGTCGGTAATGTTTAGCGGAGTATACATTGAATATATTGCACCCGCTGTCGATGCATTGTTGTTTGTGAAGTTAGACGTTTTGATGATTAGCGTTTCATTGTCCAGGCTTACGATTGCTCCACCGTAATACTCCGCCCTATTTGTTTCATATATGTTGTTGGTTGATTCAAGTTTCGTGTTATATAGATATATACATCCCGCATAACTGGCATTGTTGTATCTGAATCTGCTCTTTTTTATATTGTAATATGAATTTTTGGAATAGATTACTCCACCCAGTTTTGCAGTGTTGTTTTCGAACAAACAATTTGTTATGGATACGTTGCTATTTGATGTAGTGTAGATGTTTCCGTATACTCCTCTGCTGTTTATGAAGTTTGTATTTGTAATCGTCACGTTTGATGACGATGCATATATGCATGATGAGTAATTATTCCGGTAGTTATTTATGAATGTACAATTATTGATTTTCACGTTTGAATAAGACAGATACAATGCACTGCTTGTCGAATGAGTATCCATGAAATTAATATTCGTTATGTTAATTGAGCTATGGTAAATGTGTAACAGTTCTGTGCTACTTGATTTTATGGTAATGTTCTTTCCGCTTTCGCCGATGATATTGAATGACGACATGTAACTGTAGTCTAATGATGAATTTAAGGTGTAAGTGTCTGATGTGGAATTAGTGATTAGATAGATGCTTCCTCCATCTTCAAGATAATTGATGGCATTGGTTATCGTTGCAGGTTTATCCATGGTATTTCCGATATTGTCCTCGCCGGCATTGGAGCTGACGTAGATGATGGGATATTGACTCTGACTTTTCTGATTTCTATCCTCTTTATCGTTATCATATGAAACGACTTTGTCATCCTCAACGTAACCGTCTACTTTAAAGTCGCTAATGTCATTTTCATATTCCTTTTCAATTGAATGCATGTTTTTTATTTCATCGGTGCATGCAGTATCGTCCACAGCACATGCAATACATGTAGCATATAACAATACGATTGCAAATATTGCAAATAAAAAACAATACTTTCTGTAATTATTCATAATATGTACTTCCGTTTTTCCATTTATTCACTATTGAAATGATTAATAATTGGATGTATTTTTGTTGTTACTATTTATTATATTTTATATTTATTTTTCCATAAAGGACTATTTTAAAGCAATATTCTAAAAAAATTCATTAAAATACATTAATTTATTGAATTATCTAGGGATATGAATGGTGTATTGAATAAATTTGAATTATTTTGAAATCGATTATTTACAGGATAATCAAATGAAGTCAACGCAAATGATTTTACTAAAAAAAAGATGTTTGATTAATGAGGAGTATTTCATTAATTTTTACATAATGGGTTTTTGGAGAGTAATTAAAAAAAATGGTTATTTTTCATCAAACAGTTTATCCAGCATTTCATCCAATTCTTCATCACTCAAATCATCTTCTTCAGTGTTTTCTTTGGTCTTTGCAAGTATTTTCTTCTTATTTTTAGACCAATATTCCTGTATTTCCTCTTGTGTCTGTTTGTCTACTTCAACAACCGGCCCTGTAAATGAACAGTTGTTGCATGACCACATTGACCAGTTTTGTGGAATAATCCACTTGATATCAGATGAACCGCATCTGGGACATATTTTTACTTTCATATGATTTACTATAATGCTAATCAATATTTAATTTTTCCGATAAGTGTTATTCCAATATTATTATTCGATTTTTGAACGGTTCTTATTTTGCCCGTATATTTCATTATGGTTAAACTAAACATTGTTTTTAGAAGTATCGTTATTGAAAAAATTTTGTTTGAAAATAGAACGTTATATAACGGTCAATTCTTGAAAATATAAACTAAATATTATTTTTCTATAAAATATATTTTAATATTAAATATATATATGAATAAAAATATACTATTATTAATAATAAGCGGAGAATGTAATAATGGATTTATATGACTATAATAAAGAAGAGGATATAATGACCTTTAAAAAGGAGGTATATCATAAAAAATTTGCATTAAATATAAATCCATATATAAAAATAGAACTGAACGATTCAAGTATGGTAATTGGTCTTATAATAAGAAATGCATCATTTTTTATAAAGAAACCCAAAGATCAGATATGCCTATATAAAATAAGATGTAGCATAAATACTCAACCTGGATTTATAGAATTGGAAGTATCAACACAATACAAACTTGAAAAACCGGAAAAATTCACCATAAACAGAAATATTAATATGGATATTGTTGGAACAGAATTCATAATTGACAAGCAGTAACTCATCGGTAATATATTAAAAGACTAATGTTAAAAAGGAATTGCTTTAATGGATTCATGTGTTACCAATCAAAATCCAATGTAATTATTGAGAAACATCAGCCCCCAATTATCTATTTTTTTATTATTTTTCAATACGGTATATTAATTCGTGACCGTTAACCAATAGCGTCAAATCATTATTTTATCTGTAAATCAAAAACTCTTTAAGTTGTTCAACTATAAATATTTAGTTGATTAAATATTACCATATACAATCTTAAATTATAGGAGTAAAAATATGATTAAATCTATTTTTAATAAGAAGCATTTTTTCTTATTTATAGTAAGCTTAATGATATTGGTCTCAACTGTATCGGCCTATGGGGATAACAGTACAGCCGATAGTGTCGACGAGATTAAATTGGATTCTGCTCTTAATGAAAATGATGTAATTTCCTGTCAGGATAATGATAAAAACTTAAAAAGTGCATCAAAGCAAACTTATTACGTAACCAATAAAAACATGAACAAGTACTTTGATGATGATGGGGTAGTCAACAGTAAGGTGGTGGCAAATGGATCTACAATCATATTGAATGACACCTTTAATGATAAGACATTTATCATGGAAGATTCAGCAATCACATTATCTGGTATTAAAGGTAAAACGATACTCTATAACTCATCAATATTCATTGAGTCAAGTCCCGTAATAATCAGTAATCTTACAATAAACAATACGAACGATGAGATAGAAAAGGCAATTCTTATTGATGCCAACAATGTAACTATCGATAACTGTAAAATTATAGTCAATTCCACATCAGATGCATATGGAATATATTCCTATGGAAACAATACGAAAGTTACAAATAACGTCATAAGCGTTGCCGGCCCGTCTGATGAAATCAATTGGGAAAGTGATGTTGCCAAGACATTATCATTGGTAATGTTAAGCAACAACAATATAATTACAAATAACTCAATCAGCGTTTATTCATCTATAGACAAGGCAAATCCGGGAACCATTGAAGCGGTATCACTGCAGGGTGACTTTTATGGAAGAACATCCCTCAACAATACCTTCAGCAACAATACCATAGTAGCTCAAGGAAATTCCTACGTATATGGGCTTAATCTGGGAAATACTGTTGACAATAACAGGATAGAAAACAACAACATTCAAGTTCAAGGAGGATACTTCGGTGATTGTATACAGATATTCTCAAGCGTAAGCAATAGCATTATCAACAACAATACGATCTTTGGAATTTCATACAACTTGGCTGACGGAATTGTCATATCAAAGGATAACATGGGTGGACAAACCAATAACAATACAATAACCAACAATAAGATCAACATTATAGGTAATGTCACAAACTTAATAGAAATCTACAGGGCAACAAATACCCTCATAGAAAACAACACCATTTCATCCACATCCAATATTGCCGGAGCAATTGTGGCTACAGGTCAAAATGTTATCATCAGAAACAATCACGTCAAAGTAAATGCAAGTTACACCAATTCAACTCCAATATCATTCAAGGCATCAAACATAGCATCAATTACCGATAATGAAGTTGAAAGCAATTGTGACTACTCCGTGGAATTATCCAATTCAACGAATGTTAATGTTACAGGTAATCTATTAAACAGCACTACCAAGGGTGATTTGTCAGTAAATTACACCAACAAAAAGAATATAGTCAAGAACAATACGCCTAGCAGAATCATTGAAACCAAAACGACAACCGGCAATATCAAGGCAAAAATCAATGAGAAGATAACGTTAACGGCTAAAGTAACTTCAACTGATGGAACTTCAATCAATAACGGTTATGTCATATTCAAAGTCAACAATCAATCGCTCAAGGATAAAAACAATACATTAATTAAAGCATATGTAAAGAATTCACAGGCAAAGGTGAATTATACCGTAGACAAGTCATGGAATAAGGAGAATCTCTCAATCGTTGCCATATATAGCGGTAGCAATAACATTATGGGTTCTAGAAGTAGTGCCATGAAGATAAACGTATCCAAAAGGGATGCTAAAGTAACGGTAATATCCAGCAAAAAGAGCGTTCAGGGCGGAGATACTATTGATTTGACCGTAATCGTTATGGATGGATCAACTTCAGTAAACGGTGGTCAGGTATTGTTTAAATTGAACGGTCAGACAATGAAGGATAAAAACGGTCAAACTATTCTTGTAAACATTAAAAACGGATATGCAACTGCAAGTTACGTGTTTGATAATGGTTTGTCATCCAAAAACTGTACGATAACGGCTGTTTATTCAAATTCAATATATAACAGGGCAGAAGGTACAACCAACATCTTCATCAATAAGTCAAGGCCTGAAATTATCATGAACAATATTAAAACAAAGACAAATACCACAAAAATTACAGGTAAAATCGTTGAAATAAATGGTAAAGCTATTCGGGGAACAACACAAGTGGCTATTAAGGTTAACGGACAGACATTTGCCGTAGTGGCTGCTGTAAATGGAATTATCAATACGACAATAAACACCAATTTCAAGCCGGGCATTTATAAATTAAAGGTAGTTGCCGGTGAAAATTATCGGTACTTCGCAAATTCCTTGGAAACGATTCTTGAAAAGCAATAGTTTCCAACATTTTTATTATTTTTATGGATGTTTTTAACATCCCTTCTCAAATCTTATTTTTTCCATACAAATAGCTAATTTAAAAACTTCTCTTTTTTATTTTTCCATACTTCCTTGATTTAAGACGTTAACAGTTCAGGTATATGTAATTTTTATTCATCTGGCTAAGTACTGCCTGCATTTCTACCTTATCGTTTATAATCTTATTGAATGCGTCTGTAATTAATGAATATAATCTGCTGATTTTTTCCTCATTGCTGATGTCCACTATCGGATATTCTATGCCCTGATTTTCAAATACGTTTCCATACATTGATGCTTTTGGAGTTATGAAGTGTTCCAGTATGTAGATAATGTCTTTGGCTATGGAGTTTCCAAAGTATAACGATTCCTTAACCTTTTGTTCATCCAGATTGGGATTGTCTTCCAGTAGTTTAATGACCGATGTAAATCCTTCAAAATCATCTGGCAGGAAATGTTCCTGAACTTTATGTGCCATGAATTCACCGGACAGTTCTATGTATCTGTTTTCCAGCGTCAAGTACCATGCGAAAGATTCTATCAACAGATTTTTTTCATGGTTCAAAAGGTGCATCAGGCTTTGCTTTATTATCTCATTAAACAAATGATGCGTAAATTCGTGGAGGATTGCTGTGGGTATCAATGATGCATGGGTTGTTTTTTTGATTAGTATATTGTTATAGGAGTAGTAGCTCAGGTATGCCGGGAAGTTTTTTGAGTTGTCGTATTGTATTTTGACATATGGCTTTGTGATGTTGAATAGGTTGGATATTGATGCTTCATCCGGCAGTAGTTTTATATAGTCCTCCCCAATGTTTATGATGTTATATATTATAGTATCATATGCGGTATCTGTCAGCTGTGTATTGTTGAGTATATCCAGGTTTTTGGGACTGAATAGTTCATAGAAGTCCTTGTAGTTTTCCGTGTAGTACTGTGCATTCTTCAGTCTGTGATTGCATTTGATGCAGGACGTGAAGTTTATTGGATTTTCATATTCACACTTGGGACATTTTATTTTCTCATTCATTAAAGACACTTCCAGTCGTTTATCCGATAAATAATCGATGCATTGTTTGTTTCGTATCCGAATCTTTATTCCTTTCTTATAATCAGTTGACTCCAAAAAGGATATCTTTCAACGAATTCAATAACTTCATCAATGATAAACTTGTAATATGAATCCAAATCCTTTTCATATGCTTCTTGTCTTTTTTGCTGTTGAACAACACGTTTTTGTTCTAAAACATTGTTTATGATAAATTCCTCATTTTCTGATAGTATAATCTTGTTTTTTGCATTAATGCCGTTGAATGTATATAGCATCACATCCTGAAAAATATCCGGCAGCAATACTTCATCGGAAATGCTCATACGATAAATCTCTTCAAAGTTTCTTATAAAATAAATCAAGTCAACGCTTGGATTTAGAATTTTATTGTAGTGCTCATTAATGGTACGTATAAGATCATAATTCCAGTCAATCATAATAATACACTAAAAAAATTATTGAAAAAATGGGTTGGTGATTAAAGGTTTTCTTTTTTATATCGGATTATATCGTTTATTGTTACAATCGGCATGTCATATCTCTTGGAAAACTCTATAATTTCAGGCATTCTTGCCATTGTACCGTCAGGATTTGTTATTTCACAGAGTACTCCCATAGGTTTAAGGCCGGCCATTTGCATTAATTCCACATTGGCTTCAGTATGGCCGTCTCTTTCAAGTACACCACCATTTTTTGCCCTTAATGGGAATACATGACCAGGATGGTTTAAATCTTGAGCCTTGGCACCGTCGGCGGATGCTGCTCTAACGGTGGTTACTCTATCGGCCGCTGATACTCCCGTAGTTACTCCTTCGGCTGCTTCGATTGTGATTGTGAAGGCTGTACCGTATGTACTTGTATTGTTATCAACCATTAGTGGTAACTCTAATTCATCCGCCTTTTCTTCCTTCATACAAAGACAGACTATTCCACTGCATTCTCTAATTAATATGGCCATCTGTTCTTCCGTAACCGTTTCTGCACTAAAGAATATGTCTCCTTCATTTTCTCGAGACTCATCATCGGTTACGATTACGCCGTTATTGTTTTGAAGTGCTTTAATGGCTGTTTCTACTCTTTGCTTATATGTTCCGTTTAACATTTCTTCATGATTCATTATCTATCCAACCTATCGTTTAATATATATGAACCAGGGCATCAAAAAAAGATTTAATCAATATTCTCTTCCATCCGGACTTTTACCGTCGGTTTTGGATTTTCACCAAATCTACATTTGCATGTTCGTGGACTTATATTTCACCACCGGTGAGGATTTGCACCTCGCCCTGAGAACATTACTAATAATATTGTTTGTAATTCTTAACTATTATATCTTTACCTATATTTTTTCATTCAATGGACATGCATCGCTGTTTAAGTTTTTCTTTTGTCTTAGTTGCTATGTATGTAAATACCAGATGAATATTATTGAATAGGGGTATGTCATTTATTGATGTTAGATTTTCATAAATCTCATCTATTGAGTTGTATAAACTTTTCATTTCTTCTTCGTCAATAGCATCTTTTTGTGATAACTCTTCAATTATGTATATTGAGTCTAATGTTTCACCGGCAAGATCACCGTCTATGGATAGATTTTCTTCATGACAGTAATCCATGTAGAAATCGCAATATCTAATAATGAAGTTTAAATTATCTTTTATGTCCAATTCATTAACATCATATATCATAAGATCACCTTTATCCTAATAAGGCAAAGTGTTTATGTATAATTATATTTTTCAGTATTATATGTTTTTTGCCATTTGAAGTTTGTATAGTATATTTATCTTCGAGGTCATTATAATCATCAAGGATATTTATTCAGGGGATAATTAATATTTATAGTTTAAAGATAGAATAAGCTTCTTATAATAACGTATAAATAATATTAACAACAAAACATTATATGTACCGGTATTGGTTTACATTTGCTCCGATAGTGTAGTCCGGTCAATCATTTCGGTCTCTCGAGCCGAAGACCCGGGTTCGAATCCCGGCCGGAGCATTAGTCTTTTTTTTAATAGTTATTTCAAGCGGTTTTTCAATATGAGTATTCTTGTTTTCGTTTCATAATGGCTTGCATTAATTAATTGGATTGTTTTTGGATTGATTTTTTTGATTTCGTTATTTGTCTTTCTTTAATGATTATTTCACAGTATTCGATATTCCTTCTAGTACTTAGGATAGGGAATAGTAAATTAAAATGAGAATTAGAGTATATGTTAATATCTATGTTAGGGTATGGAGAATATTTGAATTTTTTAGTTNNTTGAATTTTTTGGGTTAAAAAAAGAGTTAGATAAATGGATTAAACTGATAAAAATATCAATTTAATTCATAATAATATAAAGAGCAATATTATTAAAATGATTAGAACGATTACTATTATGGCTGCTGTTGGAATGGATGAACCGGATGGGCTATCTGTAGCCTTAAGAGAGTTAGATACCTCTGCTTTTGTTTCATCAACATCTTTTTCTACTTCAGCTTTTTCATCGTTTACTGTTTTTTCAACGTCTTCTTTAATTTCATCTACTTTATTATCAACTGCTTTTTCTACATCTTCTTTTACATTGTCTGAATCAACAGCAGTACTGCCGTTAATAAAACCTTCTTCACGAAGTTTTTGGGTAAATGATGGTTCTGGACTCATAATACAACCTCCATGTGCAAACTACAATCCTTAAACATATTCTTAGTTTACCTATATATATTTAATATGGAATTATAATATTATATATGTTACCCTAATTTAATTAAAAAAATCTTATATAATACTATAATTTACTTTATTTATATATTATCATATGTAATATTTTATATTCTTTTTTTGATATTTTACGTAATCATTAACTTTTTTAAAGCAGATATTGGTCTTTAAAAATCTATCGTTATATAAAAAAGTTCATAATAAAATTTAACAACGGAATTCCCATTCATAATAAAAACTGATAGTTATCGCTTATATAAACAATTGATTTTACATTATTATATTTTTTCAGTAATGGATGATGGAATTTTTTAAAGAAAGTGGCAGATTTTTCTAAAACTTTATATTTTTAAATCCATAAAAACTAAAGCTTAATATACATCATTATAAATATACTTAAACATGAATGAAGAAGAATTATTATTTTTAATCAATCAACTTGATGATGATTTGGATGAGGAATTAAAAGGATTTTTCAATAACTCGATCCTATATGAATACTTTAAAGAGTTGATTAATTTAACGGTTTTCGACGATAATTCTTTTGATGATGAAATCATTGGAAAAATAGATTCATTAACGGATAATATGGATGAATTTAATTTCAAAGATGTAAAAGATAATATTAAAGATCTTAAAGAGTTATTGCAAAATTAATCTATTTGCAATTTTTTCCATTTATTTTTCAAATCATGTTTTTAACTGATGTGTCTAATTAATTTACTAAAACTATTGTTATTTTCTATTAAACGGTGATAGGATGAAGAATATACTGTCGATAATGAAGAATAAAGTTCATATGATTACGTTGATGGTAATCTTTTTAATAATTGAGGTTTATTGTGACTTATCATTACCTTCTTATACGGCTGATATTGTAAATATCGGTATAAGAAATACGGATTTTAACGTAATAACATCCATTGGAATTAATATGATGATAATGCTATTAATTTCAGTTATTGCAACGATTTTAGTATCCTATTTTTCCAGTATCATCTCATCCAGTTACGCAAGGGATTTAAGGGAGAACATATTTGATAAGATTTTGTCATTTTCAAATCATGAATTAAACAATTTTTCAAAGGCATCATTAATCACGCGTTCAACTAATGATATCAATCAAATACAACACGTTCTAGGGATAATGTTCAGAACATTATTGTTTGCACCAATACTGGCATTAGGTAGTATAATTAAGGTATTTGAATTATCCGTTAACTTATCATGGATAATACTGGTAGCTTTTATTAGCGTAGCGTCATTGCTGATTATAGTTATATCTAATGTAACGCCATACTTTAAAAGATCACAGGAGATAGTCGACCAGATTAACAGAGTTTCACGTGAAATACTAATGGGAATACCTGTCATTAAGGCGTTTGTAAGACAGCAACATGAAAATAAACGTTTTGATACATATAATCGTGAATATCTCAAGGTCAACATACACGTATTTAGAATAATTTTCATAATAATACCTGCAATGAATTTGATACTTAACCTGATGATTGTCATAATATTATACTTCGGATCCTTTGAAGCCTTAAAGGGAACACTCTTGACGGGGGATATAATAGCATTCATACAATATTCCACTCAGATGATATCCTCATTTATGATGATTGGAGGATTTATTATAATGCTGCCAAGATTATTGGTTTCAATTAATCGTGTCGAAGAAGTACTCAGCAGTGATATTTCCATTACCACGGGTAGCGTTATTAACAGTCAGTCAAATGATGTACTGGAATTTAAAAACGTATCGTACACCTATCCTGATGCTCAAAAAGAAACATTATCAGATATTAATTTTAAATTATGTCCAGGTAAGGTAACTGCTCTTATAGGCGGTACGGGAAGTGGAAAATCAACAATTCTCAATTTGATTCCACGCCTTCAGGATGTAACCGAGGGTGAAATATTATTGAACGATGTGAATATTAAAAGTTGGGACTTAAAGGCATTAAGAAGAAAAATAGCATTAACGCCTCAAAGTGCCACTTTATTTTCCGGTACCGTAAGAAGTAATCTGTTGATGGGTAACCCCGATGCAAAAGATGTTGAAATGACCAAAGCAATAGAATTGGCGTGTGCCGATGATTTTATCGATAGTTTGGATATGGAAGTTACTCAAGGTGCATCAAATTTCTCTGGAGGTCAAAAACAAAGATTATCAATAGCAAGAACCATAGTAAATAATCATAACTTTTATCTGTTTGATGATTGTTTTTCAGCATTGGATGTCAAAACGGAAAAGAAAATCTATTCAAATTTGAAAGAGATAACTAAGGATTCATCAGTACTGATTGTATCCCAGAGAATAAGCAGTATAATTGACGCCGATGAAATCATTGTATTAAATGATGGTCAAATAGTGGATAAGGGAAAACATGATGAATTGAAGGGTCGATGTTTAATTTATCAGGAAATAATCTCTTCACAATTGGATAATATTGGTGATTCATTATGAAACCGGATAAACGTGAAGTAACAAAGCCAAATGATTTTAAAAAATCATTGAAACAACTCTTATCGTTAATAATGGATTTTAAATTAAAAATATTCATTACGTTCATATGTGCAGTATTAAGCACGTCATTTACTGTAATCGGTCCGTTGTTGATAGGTAAAGCTACAACCATAATATACGATGGTATAATGGCAATATCCAATAATACCGGTACTATCGATTTGGATACTCTTTATCTGTTGTTGGGGGTTGCTGTTGTATTGTACGTCTTAAGTGCTTTATTTAGCTACTTGCAGAGTTACTTCCTCATGCAGATATCAACACAGATTAGTTATAATCTAAGAAAACAGTTGATTGAAAAGTTAAACCAATTGTCCATGGGCAGTATTGATGCTCATAAGAGGGGTGATATATTATCCAGAATAACAAATGATGTGGATTCACTTCAAACCGGTATAACTTCGACATTTTTACAGTTTATGACTGCCGTCATTACATTAATAGGTGTCTTTGTAATGATGTTAAGTATTAATGTGTGGATGACATTAATTACACTGATACTGCTTCCAATATCCTTTATAATTATAACTCAAGTAGTTAAACGTTCACAAAATTACTATAAGCTGCAGTTGAAATATAAAGGTAGTGTAAATACGCAGATTGAAGAAACATTTGGTGGTCAGGATATAATCCGTGCATATAATCATCAGGAACGTTCATTTGATAATTTTAAAGAGGATAATGATAAATGGTATGACTATGAATGGAAATCCCAGTTTTATTCAAGTTTGATGGGTCCAATCATGAATTTCATATCCAACTTATCTTATATTGCCATAGCAGTAGTGGGAGCAATATTTGTCCTTGACGGCGTTATAGCCGTTGGTGATATAATGGCATTTTTCCAGTACATACAGAATTTCACCCAGCCGATTCAACAAATTACGCGGGTCATGAACATAGTTCAAACGGCATTGGCAGCTTGTGAGAGGATATTTGAATTCTTGGAGTTGGATAATGAGGAAAACAAGTCAAATAAGAGGATTACAGATATCAAAAGGGATATTTCATTTGAAAATGTGGACTTTGCATATGGTGACAAGAAGGTTATTGACGACTTGTCATTCAGGGTCGATAAGGGACAGAAAATTGCAATAGTCGGACATACAGGTGCAGGCAAGTCCACCATAGTAAAGTTGTTGATGCATTTTTATGACATTGATTCAGGAATAATAAGAATTGATGGCGTGGATATAAATGAATATGATAAAGATAGCTTAAGATCCATGATTGCAATGTTATTACAGGAAACATGGTTATTTAGCGATACGATTATGGAAAATATCCGTTATGGTAATCTGGATGCAAGTGATGAAGAGGTAATAGAAGCATCCAAGATAGCATATGCCGATAATTTTATCATGCAGTTACCTGAAAACTACAATACGGTTTTGAATGAGGACAGTGACAATATATCTGTTGGTCAAAAACAGTTATTGACGATTGCCCGTATCATTCTGTCCGACAAGAAGATATTGATCTTGGATGAGGCAACCAGCAGTGTGGATACGCGTACNNCTATCCACTATTAAAAATGCGGATAAGATACTTGTAATGGATAAAGGTAAGATTATTGAAGAGGGTACTCACAATGAATTGATTGATAAAAAAGATGGATACTACAAATCATTATATAATCAATTCGAATCAATTGGTTATGTTAAATAATGCAATCGATAGGATATTTTGATGTCGTATCTTAACTATTAATATTTTATTTTAAATTTTTTTTAGCTTTCAGTTCAATCTTTGTTATAGATACTGCCGATGTTTAATCATATATTCGGTCCGATGATATTGGTATTCGATGCTATTGGTTAAGACTTTTCTATATTAAATTCAAGGTTGGATTTTCCAATAACCGTAACCTTGATTCATGTTTATAGAAAAGTTATTTCATATTTTTTCATATGTAATAAAATTCATAGAAGAAACAAAGTATAATATATTACATAAATTTTTTTTTTCATATGCATTATAATCTATTAATGAATTATTAATTCAAAAATAATTCTTTTGCAAATTGGTATTTCAGTAATTATTAACCGAACATTTTATATATAATGAGTTAAAAATATATAATTAATCAATTATAGGAGAAATGATAAATATGGCAGAATTACCAATTGCACCAATCAAAAGAATTTTAAAAGACGCTGGTGCTCAAAGAGTAAGTGACGATGCAGCTGCTGCATTAGCTAAAGTATTAGAAGAATACGGAGAACAAATCTCCGAAGACGCTAACAGATTAGCTAAACACGCAGGCAGAAAAACCGTTAAAGCTGAAGATATCGAATTAGCTGTAAGAGATTAAGTTTTATTCTCTTATTTACTCTTTTTTCAACAAACTTATTATTTTATTCATTCAATCTATTTTTATAAATAATTTAATCAAAAATGAATTTTTCCCACGTCTTTCTTTTCAAATTAATATTGCCATGTTATATATGAATATATTCTCTTGAAAATTTCCCGTATTGCTATAACCCATATGATCTCTTTGTTAATTTTATATTTGAAGATGAAAATATACTTTTTTATAATATAACTTAAAAACTACTATATAGTGAAAAGTCATGTCAAAAAAATTAATCATTACCATTAAAAAAGACGGTAGCATAGACGCTCAAACGAAGGGTATCAAGGGTAAAAAATGTGAAGATTATATAAAAATCGTTGAAGAGCTGACCAATTCAAAATCAGTCAATATAGAATATACCGCAGAATATTATCAACAGGAAGAAGAAGCTGTTGAATATGAGTCAGAAAAAGAGTTAAACAGATAGGTGAAAATATGAGCATACATTTAACCGCCGTGACACTGGATATGGACAGAATTGATAAGGCAATATCCCTGAAAGATCTCTCTAAGGATTCAAAAGGAGTGGATTTTAAGGTTCAAACGCAAATGACCAATATGGATATTACAGAGTCAATCCTTCAGAATAAACTTCTGGGGTTCAAAAACAAACGGGATCTGTTAAACTATAGAAATAGGGGACAGATGATTTTTTACAGGGAAAATGGCAGCAATAATATATCCGTTGTTTTCTTCGGTGATTATCCTAAAAACGATACAATAATGTTTATAAACAATCTCAATAGGGAATATCTATTGCAAACAAATCAAATGTACCTTTATGAAGAAATACCCTATGATACCGAATCATTTGAAGATGATGTCGTAAAAAAGGTGGAATTGAAAACATTACGGATTTCTACCAATATGAAAAATAAGGAAGTTATGGAATCAATAATGGATTCCAGCTTTTTGGGATACAATACAAAAACAGAAATAGAGGAATTTAAATCTAAGGGATTGATAGTATTTAATAAGGCAGACAATGATACATATGATGTGGTATTTCTGGGCGATTATAACAGTCAGGAAGCCGAAAACTTCGTTAAAAACTTATCATATGAATATGCAAATAAAATTCAGGAAATCACTTATGAAAAGGTACTCGAAAAAATCAAAGAAAAAAATTACGCATTGGAATCAGAATTAATCGATACCAACGATTCCATAGTATTGACAATCAATGTGGATTAGAATTGTTCGCATATTAATCTTTTAAATTTTAATCTTTTTTTACCCCAATCTCTTCAATATTAATTTTTTATCAATTATGCCTGTATATAAATCTTAATTTTAAAAATAAACCTTAATAAATTCTTATTATTACTGAATCAATCTAATCGTCAATTCATTTATCAAAGTAAGATTGACGGATTAGTCTATTCCAAATCGTTAATATCTTTATATACTTTTTATAACATAACTTTAATCAATAATTAACAAGTGATTATGATGACTAAGTTTGAAAAAGAATTATGTGATTTATTACGGGCAAGATTTCCATACATAAACATTACAACCTATGAGGAAGAACGTTTAATCAATGAATTAAAAAGAATAGTAACTACTGAAGAGCTAATTCACACAGTAAGAAATATTTTCATATGGAAATTATCTGAAGGTTTTAGAAATCAAGATGGTCTGATACAGGAGAATACCTTTGAAAAGCTGGCGGCACTAAATTTCATCCGAGATTATACGGAACCTGCAATATTCATATTGCTTGATTTCCACGTGTTCTGTGAAAAATCAAATGGTGGCGTTGATTATAATATTGTTAGAGTTCTCAAGGATCTTATGCCTAACCTAAAACAGAGCATGCAACCGAAGAATATGATTTTTGTGTCACCGACCTTTGCAATACCTGACGATTTGAAAAAGGATGTAACGGTAATGGATTTTGGTCTTCCAACACAGGAAGAAATATCGGAAGTATTGGATGGAATGATAGCAGCAAATTGTGGAAATAATCTTGTAGTTGATTTAACTGATAAACAAAAGGAATCACTTGTCAAAGCAGCGGTAGGTTTGACGTTGCAGGAAGCCGAAAATGCATTTGCACGTGCAATGGTGGATAATAATAGGTTGGATGCTAGTGATGTGGACTTGGTTTTAAAAGAGAAAAGTCAGGTAATTAAAAAGAATGACCTCTTGGAATACATTGATTCTGAAGTGAACATCAATGATGTTGGAGGATTGGAAAATCTTAAAAAGTGGTTAATCAAAAGGGACAAATCATGGCTGGACTCTGCAAAAAGGTATGGATTACCATCACCTAAGGGAGTGCTGTTAACGGGAGTACCCGGATGTGGTAAAAGTTTGATAGCAAAGTCAATCAGTTCCATGTGGCACTTGCCGTTACTTAGGTTTGACGTATCAAAGGTATTTAACATGTATGTTGGAAATACCGAATCGAATATGAGGGAAGCAATAAAAATGGCTGAAGCGATAAGTCCATGTATCCTTTGGATTGACGAGATAGAAAAGGGATTTTCAGGACTTGGAAATAGTGGGGATAGCGGAACGAGCAGTCGCGTATTCGGTACATTTTTAAGTTGGATGCAGGAAAAAACAAAACCGGTATTTGTTGTAGCTACAGCAAACAACATCTCAACGTTACCTTCGGAGATGATGAGAAAAGGACGATTTGATGAAATATTTTTCATAGACTTGCCTACATTCAATGAAAGAAAACAAATCTTTAAAGTTCATTTGACATCCAGACTTAAACAACAGGATGTAATAGGTGATTTTGTAATAAATGATGAGTCATTGAATCATTTGGCTAATTTAACGGAAGGATTTGGTGGAGCCGAATTGGAACAAATAGTTATAATGGGATTATTTGATGCGTTTGCTGAAGATCGTAGCATTACTATGGCTGATTTTGAAAATGCCGTGAACAATACGGTACCTCTTAGTGTTACCATGAGTGAACAAATAATGTCAATTCGAAAATGGGCTAATGTACGTGCGGTGGCGGCTACAGCTCAAGATGACCGCTTGGAATATAAACAAAGTGAGGATAACAACCAAAAACCGGACATGCCTGATAATGGTGGTTCAAACATGCCTGATTCCACGGATATCAATGAATCCAGAGGTGGAAGAACTCTGGACTTCTAATAATATTTTTTATCCTATAACTTTGTAAGTGATTCTTGTGAATTTACATGTAAATGAAATAATACACAATACCAGGGTCGAAGGTCCTGGAATTAGGACTTGCATATTCCTTCAGGGATGCCTAAAGCATTGCTACAAATGCAATTCTCCGCAAACCTGGGATTTGGATGGCGGTGACGTCTACGATGTAGAATCATTGGCCAAGCGAATACTTGAAAACGATGATATCGAAGGAGTTACCTTTTCCGGTGGAGAACCGTTTCTGCAATCCAAATCATTATACAGCTTGGCAAAAATACTTAAAAGCCATGATTTGTCCATAGTTACATTTACTGGTTATGAGTATGATTTTATCAAGTCTGTTAATTCCTATGACTGGAATAATCTTTTGAGTGTCAGTGATATTCTCATAGCAGGTAAGTTTATCTATGAAAAAAGATGCAGTGACAGGTTATGGGTTGGATCGTCAAATCAGGAGGTACACTTTCTATCAGATATCTATGAGGGTTACGATTTAAGCGATAAAAAAAATAAGATAGAAATCAGATTAAGTCATAATGGCAGGATAATTGTTAATGGGATGGCCGATAATGAAAAGATACTGGAATTATTCTCCGATTGCAATCTAATTTAAATTTTATCGGATGTCGGTGCTTTGATTTAATTCAACTCTTTTTCAATAAATTCCATGTATTCTGCTGATAATCTTTGAATATATTGGGCATTGCTTTTTAATTTCTCATCGCTAATGGTAAATAAGTTATCGATATTTCTATCCATCGGCAATTGTCTTAATATATTGCTTATAGCATTTACCAGTTTGTCATAGACGTTTAATATTTCATCAATATCTTCGTTGTAGTTTTCTTCACTATTGTCGGTAGCAACTGTCATTAAAAGAACATTGTCCGTAAAGTAATTTGGAACAAAGAGATATGCCTTATCTTTTGTGGAATAATTGAAGAATACTTCTTTTTGTATCATATAACAATCTATCCAATTGATCAATCTATCGACAGGTATATACCATACGTTATCGTTTTTGGTACTGAATGGCTTTAGTGAAAGCATGTACTCCAGGTTATTGCTCTTTTCCAGATATTCTATTGTCTTGTTTATCATTTCGTCATGGTTTTCACATTCAAGAACATTGCAATATTCGATATTTTGTTCCAGTACGTCAATTGCATAGTTTTTTAGATTTTTAAAACCATATGACTCGAACATAATTAATTCCTGTTGTGCGGGAAGTCTGATGTTCAATAGTCCGTTAGCATTTTGTCTGTGTTTTAACATATGTTTTCTCATATTTCTAACGTATTCCTCATCCGTATAATTTAAATTTTTAATGTATTCCAGTCTTTCGATTGCTTTCTGTTTACTCAGTAACTTTACACTCATCTAATTACCCTTTTTATTCTAATATACATTAGTTTATATCTTTTTATGCTTTTATTTTTTTTGGCAAAGAAAAGATTATAAATATCTAAGTTCCAATATCATAATAGTGATATTATGGTTTGTGAATTAAATACACAGAAAGAGTTATCCTTATCCGAGTTTATTAAGATATTGTATGAATTCGACAATATTGATGCTTTAACGGTATGTGTTAAAACTTTAAAAGATGAATATACATTGGATGAAGTTAAAGCTCTCTCTGATGAAGATCTATATAAATATTTTGTTGAAGCTGAAAATGCTATTCAATAATTTTTACTTATTTTTTTATTTTCGATTAAAGTTAATTTAAATATTATCGTTATCGAAAATAAATTATTTTTAATTTTTTTATCAAATAAACTTTTTTTTAGTATCTTCTTCCAGTTTTCATAGTGAAAAATACAATCAATGTTATATATTTGTAAAAACATAATATTACCCATGTTAATAAAGTATTTTTTATTCAATAAATATATTGTTGAATCGTATTTTATTAATGTAGAATTTTTTTTAAATTAAACTAGGGAGGTGAAAATAGGACATGTTAAAGGCTCATAAACGGGCATTAATATTAATATTATTAATTATTCTGTTTATAAGCACATTATCTGCAGTATCAGCTCAAGATAATTCAAATGTTGATAATAATAAAAGCAAAGATTCCTCCAATATAAATCAATTTAATCCTGATGATACGGGTAATGATTCTTCAAACGTGAATAATGGTTTAAATGATTCCAATGGACAATCAAATGCTAACAATAATCAATTGAATGATGAAAATCAGGGAGATAATCAAGAACCTTCTTCGGATGAAGAAAAACCGGGTGATGATACAAGTCCAAGTAATTATGAAGACGGCAATCAGATTACTAATTCTGATAATGAAGATAATACTATGGACAATAACATATACTATATAGATTTATCCAATTATGAAGAATATATGGATTATAGCTTTGAAGAAAATTCAATTGTCTACATAACAGAGGATATTGAAGGATTGGATTTATTTGTCGAACAATTCAACGTTACAATTACTGGAATTAATAATCCAACACTCAAAAATTCGCGTATATATGTCTATGAGGAAGGTTATTCCAATATATCAAATCTGAAATTTGTCAGTGATGATAATAGTGAATTTCTCCGTGTAATAAATTTCGTTGGAGATAACAATAGCATTTCAAATGTTGAATTTGTGGATTATCGTTATGAACCTACAGATGAAGAATATCGGGAAATATTTGTCTTAGGTAACAATACTTCAATCACAAATTGCAGCTTTGACATAAGATATCCAAGCCAACATAGGGATTGGCGTTATTACGGTGAAGACTGTAAGGAAATCGTGGTTCTGCTACGCGGAAACAATAATAATATAACAAATTGTTCAATCAGTGTCAATGAATCCGGCTATTATGAAGCACCCTATGGTATGCTGAGGGGAATATCCATATATGGAAACAATTCCAATGCATCATACAATAAACTCTATTTGCAGGGAACATTATATTGTTATGCTATAAGTTGTAGGGGCAGTTACAATTACATTTCCTATAATGATATAGATGTAGTCTCTATAAGATATGCTAATGGTATAACCCTTGAAGGAGAAAACGCATATAACATAATGGAAAATAACGTAATTAATCTTCAAACATTTAATGAAACAATAGATGGCCGGGATTTGGTAGATGTTTCATACGGTATTATTATTACTGAGAATGAATATCATGGTTATACCTATTATATTCCGGATTCACATACAATATACAATGTCATTAGAAACAATTACATTAAAGGAAATTCAAGTCACGTATATGGAATAGAACAGTTTGGTGGAACATACACCACTATCGAAAATAATACCATCATTGTTGAGGGTTATACGCCTATGGGTATCGGATTAATAGGTAAAGGAGCAACGATTACAAACAATTACATTGTTGCTCGTGGAAGAACTAATGAATCAGGTACTTCGGCAGATTATATTAAACCGGAAACTACTGCAATATCGCTAAAGGATGGTAGTGATAATATTGTAGCGAACAATCATCTTGAAACATATAACGGTACGAGCATTAACTTACGTAATGAAAGAAGAAATATGATTACTAAGAATGAAATGACTGTTCTGGGTAATATCCGTTATGTTATGGGTGATTCAAAGGTTGACGGATCTGTATTTACAGATAATGTTATTGAAGGAAATCCATTATACAGTTCATTAAACGATGAATTGGTGTTTGTTAAAAAACATACCTATGTGGATGGTGTGATTGTAGCAAATAGTGACTTGGAAAGTTATCTGGCTACTCATAAACAGGATTCAAATGCAACAGTCCAGAAAAACGATACGGAAAGTGGAAAAAATGAAAACAGTACCGATTATGGTAACAACACCTCCAGTTATTCAAATCAGACAGATACAAATGACCAACCAAATGATAATCCTACCGATTCGTCAACTGACTCAACCAATCAAACTACAATTGGAGATACCAATCAAACGATCGAAGATACAAATCAAACTCCTACAACTAACCAAAGTAGTGCGGCAAATAATAACGATAGCAATACCAATCAAACCAGTGACGATGAACAAAAAAGCATAATAGATGTAATTATAGATAAAATAGATGAAATACTCGATACAAATGAGACCATTGACAACACTACCCAAAATCAATCTACAGATAATAATACGAATGAACAAAATAACGATTCCACCGACACGAACAATACCAAAAACGATACGGCACAGGAAAATCAAACTCAAATAAATAATACTAACTCTACAAATACTGATGTAATTATTGAAAATCAGACAAGTGACATTCCTATAGATAATCAAACAGAGGTTCCTGAAAATACTACGCAAGTAATTATCGAAGAACCACCAAGTGAAAATCAAACACAGAATCCGGAAGAAAACATAACGGATGAAAACAATACACAAGACGATAACTCCAGCGAGAATAATGAAACTGAAGAAGACGATACAACCAAAAACAATACCCAAACAGATAATCAGGTTACAGAAATAATCGTAACTAATCAAACGGCAAATGATACAACTGAAAACAATACAGAAAATGTAACGATTGAAAATCAAACTACGGATACAACACAAATCGATACGAATGCTACGGCTAACGTTAATGATACTACGGATGTTACAAAGGTTAACACGACAGATAAACCAAGCTTAAACAATACAAATGAAAGTCAAGTCGATACAGACAGCCCTGTCAATAAAGAAGTAACCAACAATACAACAATAACCAATACAACAGTTACCGCAGAGATTGAAGTTGAAAATTCCACTATTAAAAATCGTACAAATGAATCGACGGGGGCTGGTGACTTAGCGCCTAACGATGGAAATCCATCAGCAGATCTTGAAGAATCAAGCAGTAACAGTCAAAGTCAACCAGTTACTCTTGAATCGTTAATGGAAGATATTGTTGATGAATCCGTTATGGAAAGTTCTCCTACAGCAGTTGGTGTAACACAAACCCTCTCTTCCTCTAATGCTAAGGTATTGGAGGTAACTCCAAAGATCGTTTCAAAGAAAATGACCTTGGATGAATTTAAATACTTGGCTGTATTTATGTTAATATTAATGTCAGCTTTAATATTAGGATATAAACGAGTTGAAGTATAACTCTTCAATTCCTTTTTTTTTAATTATGTGATGCTTTTTTTTATTCTTTATTAATGTAAACTCTTTTTTTATAATTTAAGGATAGGATACTCTTTTTTAGTCATTTAGTTTGATATATTTCAATTCAAATACTTCAGAGAATTCTTAAAATTACTGGGCATTCTAAATTATCTATCTTTAAAGCTATATTATTCGGAAATCAATTTAAAAAAATTTATTTAATCAATTTGCTACTTTAACACATTAAGTAACTTATCGATTCTTTATAAAAAAATGAATGGGGTTTAAAATCAGGGGATAGTATGTAATAACTTATAAACATCAGTTAATATCTGTAGAAATGTTTTTTAAGTTTCTTTCTGATTTCATCGGTTATATCTAAATTTTCTTCAGTAGCATAATCGTAGTATACAAGCACTACACTTCCACTAGCACATTTCTTATTTTCTTGGAATAACTCATGATATACTGTGAATGATGTTTTTCCTATTTTTTTAATAAATGTTCTTATTACAACGTCTCTTTTAAAGAATATTTGGTTGTAAAAATCATATTCGGAGTGTACCATTATTAGTTGCCATTGATTATTCATGAATTCGAGTGATGGTGTGAATATTTTATAAATGGGAGTGCGTGCTGTCTCAAACCACTCTGCTAAAACTCCATTGTTTATATGTCCAAGACCATCGGTATTGTGAACCCCTGGTGTAATTACTATTTCAAACATATATAATATTATAATATTTATAATTTATAAACTTTAATTCTTTTTTAGTGAAATTATACTTTATCATCAAAAAAATCCGATTTGATAAAGAGTAGGGTATGCTTCTATTGTAACATTTTTAATAGTATAATTATAAATATATGAATATAAAGTAATGTTTTTAAATAATTTATTAGAGGTTAAATAATGTTTGAGTTAAGGCATCTGATTGATGTTATTAAGTATGATAAATTGGCGTATATGGAAGAGCATAAGGAGATATTCGATAAGATAAAAGTTGCTACTTCTTTGAACAATAGGGTTGTAGTGCTTAGACAAGAGCTTGTTGATAATCCCGACAATAGGAATTTATCCTTTGAGCTTCAGTTCTGTGAGAATGAAATTTTAAGAATTGAAGAGGAAATCAATGAATTTTATGCCAAAAATGATGCTCTGGAATTTGACATAGAAAATGCTAAAACGTTGATGGATTATAATTTCAACGAGTTGAATCAGTATGTTGATTTGCTTGAGAAATATCCCGAATTCAACATTGATCAAAGTCTCATCGAAGCATTTAAAACTAGTCTAAAAGAATTGGAGGTTAATGTTGAAGAGTATGTAAATTTAACTCTTAAACAAAAGGATAATGAAAAATGAGGGTGCATTGAAGAATTTTTACTGATTAATTATTCTTTTTGTCAATTTTTGTTTATTCAAGGACATATCCTCATTTATATATAGAACAGAGCCGATATGGGTTTATTTTTATTCCAGATTTATTTCTTCTTTTATAAAGGATTCCAGTTCATTGTCATCCACCGTATTTAGGAATATTGTATCGGCGTCATATTGTTTTTTAAGGTTTTGAAAGGTTTCATCTGTTGGTTTTTCATTTTCCTGATAGTATTTGTCGCATACTATTTTATCATCTTTTATTATGGCTACATGGTACTTGTATAACATTATATATCACCTTTTTCTTCATTTATCTGATTGATTATTGCAAGTGCATTGTGCATTCTTGGAAAGCCAATAAATGGTATCAATATGCTTATTGTATCTGTAAGCTTTTTCTTATCGTTTCCTATTTTTATATTTCCTAGCGTATGTATTTTCAGTTGGTTTTCACATCCTCTCAATGACAATATGAATGTGAAGCTGATGAGTTCTCTTTCTTTGTCGTTCAATCCGCTTCGTGTATAGAAGTCCCCGTATGCAAAGCTGGATATTAAATCCCATATGTATTTTTGGTTGTCCGGCGTATTTTCAATACTTGTATCGATGAATTCTTTTGTAAAGTTTCTTACTTGCAAATCATAACCTGTCTGTAGTCTATCTTCATAGCTTACTGTTTTTTGACTTTCAAGTGGTAATGGAATGTTTTCTTGTTTAAGGTAATTGTTTGTCACCTCTAGAAATTCATAGCTTTTTGCAAGTCCAATGTATACTGTTGACTGGTAGATTATTTCTTTCGTTTCTACAGGGGTCAATATCTTCAGTGCTTCAGGCAGTATGTCTTGGTATAGTTCTTTAGATTGGTTGGCTATTGTTGTGGAGAGTACTGCCAGCATGATCTCTTTGTCTGTCAGGCTTATATGGGGGAGTATTTCATTGTTTATGAATTCCTTTATTATCTGGGTATATTCGGGATCATCTATTTTCGTTTTCAAATATAATCTTTCAAATAATTCTTTTCTTTCACTCATATTATCAACCGGTTATTATTTAATCATGATGTGATATACATACATCCGTTCTGATTTTTAAAGTAATGGATATCTGTTTAAATAAATTAATTAATGTAACATTATATTATGTTCATGTTAACAATTATCTATTTAATCATAGCTTAATATCATCTAACAATTCAATTAACAAATGCTTATTTTTATATTTATTTTTAAGGATTTTTATAGTATCCTCTACAACTTGAGTACTTTCATCATATTCCAACATGGTATGCAAGTAATTGATGACTACATTATATGCGCCAATGTATTTGGCACTCTTTGCAGATTCCAAGGCTTCTTTTTTGTATAACAACAATATTTCTTCGGAATATCTCTTGTCAATATACTCCTTGTACTTTTCAAAGCTGGTTAATGGACAGTTATCTTTAATATTATAATATAGTTTATCGTATAATCCTTCATTGACATAGATTTGATTTAAAAATTCATAGTCCTCGTTGTCGCTATAGAATTTGATTATCTCATCTCTTGTCGTTAGCCATTCTTGTCCGTTTTCATATTCCTTTAACTGTTCGATATATGAAATATCATGAATATTGAATTCGAATAGGATAGTCTTTATTTCACATATCGCCTTTTCATAATTGCCGGTAAGTATGTACAGGTCGATTAAAAGAGACGTATCCTCCAGGGAGTACAGTTTTCCATGAAAGTGACGATTTTCATTTAGTAGTATGATGGCTCTATTGAGGTCATTGTTTATTATTTGATTATCTATAAGTAAATCCATAATTTTATAATGGCATCTGTAATCGTATAAAAATTTATTCAAGTCATTCGTAGGATAGTCAAGTTTATTCATAATCTCATATTTATATAGTAATAAATCCTCATTAATTTCTATATCCTCACTTAATAGTGACGTAAGTGCTTCATCCAACTGCTTTAAATATTCGGTACTGTTGTTTTTGTCGACTGCAATTTTAATTAGATTGGATGTAATATGGTAGTTATAATTATAATTCAGATTAGACAGTATGTATTCGTATATCTCCATATTTAAAAGGGAATCATTTGTGTCCAAAATTTTTTCAAGGTAATAGTTGCATGCATTTAATATATCCCCCACATTAAAGTAGTCCTCGATATTCTCCTTATCTGCGATATTTTCATAGATGCTGTAGAGTAATTGCAATGCATATTTATATTGCTTATTGTTATATAATGAATCAATTTTTGTATTTATGAAGTTTATCAGATATCTATGATAGGGTGATTCTTGATAAAAACCGTTTTCATTATATAACTCAACCAAGTCAATGTTAAATATATTGTTGAGCATATTCTCATAGTCCAAATAATCATCATATGTGAAATTGGAATAAAATTCATGGATAAATTCGTTGATAAACTCGGAATTATCCTTATAATTGTCGTATAGATATTTTTTTAACTTATTCTCATCCAAATCTTTCAATATATCTTTAAATAGGTATATGTTATCCGATTCATTAATGTTATCCTTTTTATTTTGACTGATTTCATCTTTTTTATATAACGTTGCCACCATATGTTTGCAGTATGTTTTGGAATATGAATATGGACAAGTGCAGTATAATGAGGTGATTTCATCATTTTCATAGTTTATCTGTACTTCATAGATGTTATTTCGATTGCCTTCGACCTTGGATGATATGTATTCATCGGTAATCATTACATCAAATACCTTATCATTAAGAAAATAATCATAACCTCTATTTAATCGTTCTTCGTCGAATAATTTTTCCCAATTCATAAAACTGACACCATGGTAAATATTGTATTGCTGGCTTACTTTGACCTATATCTAATTTATGTTCTTCATTGATATTATTATTTTAATCATTTTTTCTTTCTAAAAGATTTTTAACAAAATAATATATATTTTGAAATATATATTAAAAAATAGTAATATATTAATGGATGAAAATTTTCTAAATTTGATGGTTGAATTATTAAAACAATGGTAAAAGACAATGAAAAAAGTATTATTCCTCCCCTTACATTATGAAAATCCTAATAAGACGGATATTATAAAAAATGATTTGCTGATTTATATTTATATGATGGATATAGATAAAATAGTCTTTTTTACTAATAGAAATAATTATAAAATAATATTGGAAATTAAAAGGAATTATTATGAATTTTTCAATATTAATTTAGATTTTGATTTGATAAATATTGAACATTTGTACGATTTGGAATACATACTCGGCAGGTTTGCATATAAAATCGATGAATATATCGAGGATGATGTAGTCATAGACTGTACCTTTGCTACGGATATGCTGAGTTTAGCTGCAACTTTAATGGCCGATAGGTATAATAAGATTATTCAGAAGAATATCTATCCTGTAGATATCAATAAGTCCCGTTATAATAGTAAAAAGAATTGTGACCTATTAAAACTTCAACATTATTTTAATCATTACTCCTTTAACTTAATGAATGACTTATTGGATAACACTTATAAAATGAAAAATGCCAATATAAAGTTATATAGGAAATTGGCTAAAGATTATTCCAGTTGGGATAATTTCAACTATGAATCCATCAGCAATAGGCATTACCATTTGGATTTTCCAGATTATTCCGAGGAATTCTTAAATAACAGTAGGGGTCTACAAAAAATCTTGGATGAAAATGACAAAAGACATTTCCCTTATCAGATAGCCGACATGCTTAACAATGCAAAAAGAAGGTATAACGAAGGCAAATACAATGATGCGGTCATGCGATTGTATAGGGCTATGGATATAATCGCTCATGCGGAACTGTTAACAAAGTATAACATCAATAAGTCTAATGTTGATATTGATCAATTGACAAAACAGGGCATAAAGCGTAAATATATCAGTAAGATAGAAAATCAGCATAGGAATAGAACTACCAATAATGAGATAGAAATAAATTTGACGGAGGGTTACTTTTTATTGCATCGTTTGAATAATAAAATTGGTAAGTATTACTATAAGAATATTGAGCTGTTTACGCGATTAAATAGGATTCGTAACAAGTCCATTTTAAATCATGGAAAGGCTTCTTTGACTGCCAGTGATTATAATGAATATGAGACGGTCACTCTTGATGTTGCCCGTATGTATTCTTCGGATATAGATCGCTATATGGCCGAAATTAAATTTCCAAGATTCAAGATTAATGACGATATAAAATATTTCTTATAATATATTTTATTACTCTTTTTTTAATTCTTCTTTTTGTATATCCATTTTGAATTTATTTATTGAAGATATGTTAAATGTTATTTTTTCATACCAAATCTTTAAATCAAATCATTTTTTTTGAGAACTGTTATCTGATGTTTTTTTTATAAATAAGATATGTGTTTAGATCTTTCTTTAACAGATAAGTCTAAATCATCATCCTTATATTCGACATTATTATGTTGTATTTTATTCAATATAAGGCTAATCCGAAGGCGTTTGATAAGTAATTCGGGGGGTATTGATAACAAATTAAAACATTTTACTATGTAAACTATTGACAAAATCAATAATTATATATAGTCAAAGGTTTATACATAATAACATTAACATTTACATAGGTAGAAACATGTATTGTCCAATTGATAAAAAAAACATATCATTATCGTTTCTATTTCTGATGTATCTGAAATCCCAAAACCAATATTATAAACAATTTTTTAATGATGTTGACGTTTCACTTCAGCAATTTCCGATATTATTGAGATTAGTGAATCAAGACTATGTATATCAAAAGGATATTAGCAGGGATTTGCATATCGATAACGCATTGCTGACAAGAAACCTTAGAAAGCTGGAGGATAATGGATACATAATGAGAACAGAAGATAATGAGAACAGAAGACAAAACAAAATAACCCTGACGGAAAAAGGCAGTAAACTAGCTCAACAGGTAAGGGATGAAGGAATAAAAAGAGAAGAGGATATAATTAAAAACTCCAAATATTCCCGAGAAGAACTTGTGGATTTATTATTGGAACTGGTTGAAAAATCAAATGAATATAACGAAAAAGGAATATGTGAGGTATGATATGACACAAGAGAAAGGAAAAAACAGCAATATAGAATTAATACGGGGAGACTATAAGGTAGCAATAAAAAAACTGGCATGGCCGATGATGGTAAGCATGTTCCTGATTATGGCATACAACCTGGCAGACAGCATATGGGTAGCGGGGCTGGGAGCCGATGCACTTGCGGCTATAGGATTTATCACGCCGCTGTTTATGATACTTATCGGACTCGGAAACGGTATAGGTGCTGGTGCAAACAGTCTGATAGCCAGATTCATTGGGGCAAATAATAGCGAAAACGCAAACAATACGGCACTGCATAGCCTTTTGTTGACAGTTATAATAAGCATACTCGGATCAATAGTAATGTTTATAATATTACCTGCACTGCTTGATTTGATGGGTGCCGGAACCGCTAAAGTTGATGCACTTGAATACGGCAATATAGTCTTTTTATTCATGATAGTGTTCATATACAACGGTGTTGGAACGGCTATCCTACGTTCTGAAGGAGACGTTAAACGTGCAATGTATGTAATGGCAGTTACCGCAATATTTAATATTATATTGGATCCGATATTCATTTACATATTGGATTTAGGCATTATCGGTGCTGCATGGGCTACGGTATTTTCCGGATTTGTCAGTGCATCCGTATTGCTATATTGGATGCACTATAAAAAGGATACCTATCTTGATTTATCACTCGCTAACTTCAGTTACAGCACTTCACTAATCACGGGCATTCTCAATGTAGCATTGCCGTCAACTGCAGAAAACCTCATATTCAGTGCATTAGGTATTATTGAGAATTATTTGCTGGTATTTGTTGCCGGAACAGTAGCCGTAGCAACATATACTGCCGGTATGAGATTGATACAACTGTCAATGATTCCGCTAATGGGATTTGGTACGGCATTACTTACTGTTGTCGGTGCATCATATGGTGCCAGGGACTACATCAAACTTAAGAATTCCTTCAATTATACATTGAAATTAGGTTTAATGGTAAGTACCGTTATGGCTATAATATTCTTCCTGTTTGCACCACAGATAAGCAGCGTATTTGCTTACAGTTCAAGTGCCGAGTTGGCTCCCAGAATAGCGTCATTGATTCAGATAATGATAGTGTTCATCTATGCGGCATGCCTTGGGATGATATCTGCCATGATGTTCCAGGGCGTCGGTAAAGGGGTTACATCATTTATATTGACATTCATCCGGGCATTATTCTTAGAAGTATTATTTTCATATCTATTTGGAATAGCATTTGATATGGGAGAATATGGAATTTATTACGGTATAATTCTCGGTGGATTTATAGGTGGACTGATAAGTGTCACATGGGCTACGTTTTACATAAAACGTTTAATAAGTAATTACGGTTAATTACTTTACTTCTTTTTTTATTATAATTATTGATTGCATATTTTATAATATTATACAAATTATTATAGGTTATTTATAAAAATAGTTCTAAATGGGGAGTTTAAAAAAAAGATTATAGTAAATTATATTTAATTTACTATGTTTTCACCGACTTTTTTAGCAAGTTCCAGTTGATCATCCTTGGATTCAATGGCTTTCGGAATATTATTGTCGGTTAATATTGCCACGTCACATACTTCAAATCCTAAGAATCCGAATGCGTTTGCCTGAAGTTGGATTGTATCCTTAAATGCATCTGCATCAGGCATTCCCTGAGTTGTAATGATTGAGAATTTTTTCTTTCCATAGGTTTCGACAAATGGGGATTGGAAGTAAGCATACATTCTGTCGATGACCAATTTTGCCTGGGCACAAACGTCAAAGAAGTATATTGGACTTGCAAGTATTACACCATCGGCTTCTTCTATGGCACGGTAAATTTTTTGCATATCATCGTCAACAGGACACTTTCCTTCATGTGCCTTACAGTAATTGTCGGCTTGACATGCACCGATATTCATCTTATTTGTATCGAATATTTCAGTTTCAGCTCCTTTAGCTTCAGCAGCTTCCAGTGCTTTTACCAATGCAATTCTAGCGTTACCGTTATCTCTTGGACTTGTATTTATTCCTATTATTTTCATAGTTATCACTCCTATTATTGATTATAACAATAGTGATATATAGTGATTATTATTTTTAGGTAGACCAAAAGAATTATGTTTACTAATATCCCATTATTAATGTATTTGATAATACCAGAATTAGTTTTCTATTGAATAGTTTACAAGAATTCCCATGAAATGAATCGTAAATTATTAAATGGAACAAGTGATTTTACTAATCATCGGCTTTGCAATAAATTTAAATGAGCAACAACAAATAATTAACTATAACTAAACGAGGACAAAGATATGGATTTATTCAACAAGGTAACGCTAAAGCATTTCAACTTTCTTAGATTTGTGGCACAAAATATTGATGACGATCATGTGATGTGTAAAATCACAACCATAGCAAGAAGCGATAGAATCGACACCCCATACTACATGGATGTGCACTTTGCACTAACGTTCTGCAGTGATATAGAGGATAAGGGAATATATCATGCTATGGATATCCTTAAAAATCAAAGGTTATACAACCTGACCGAAGATACATATAACACTGTTGTCTCATCATTCATAAATAGCTTTGAAAATGTAAACGATGAAAGAATAAAGCTTAGAATTGAGGAAAAATTGAATCAGATAGAAATACAGACCACAACATCCGCTGAATTACTTGAAATGCTGGATAAATATGAAGATTTCTTTAATATGATTGATTCCTTGAATTGAAGATTAATATGAATGATAAAACTAAAATTATTATATTATTGGTACTGTTTGCACTTGTAATTATCCTTGGATATGTCAATATTGGACTGATATCAAATAATAATGGTCAAAGTGAATTCAACAAGACCGTTAAAGAGGCAAGTAGCATCGAAAACATCAGTGATATCGAATATCAGAAATACTACAACAGTAGTATAACTTCAAGCGATGACAGCATCAAAGCTTTTAAAAACAAGTCAAAGTACATTGATGATGAAATAAGGGTATTGCAGTCTTTTAATGATAAATCCGATAATGATACATTGGATGATTACGTTAACTTGGAGATAAAAAGATTGACCAGTGAAAAAGAGGCATTCGACTATTTAATTAAGGATATGGAAAACTATAACCAGTACAAGAATAACACGATAACCAAAGAACATGCATTAAGCGTTTCAAATCAGAATACCAGGGAACTGGAAAAAATCAATGACAACACCTTCAACATTAAAAGTGAATGTGAATATTACGTAAACATGCATCCTGATATCAAGGAGACGTTAATTGAGTTGAATGTGGATGACGACTTTTATATGAACAACATCAATTATTGCAACATTACAAAAATAATATGAAAGCAACTCAATTGGGAAAGAATTAGATTATTGATTGGTTTTTTAAGTACTTGAAAGATGAAAAATACAATGATAAAAATATCATTTGTATTTAAATGTTGATTTAATTAATGAAGATATTGGTGAATTATATGTCTTCAATTTCTTTTCTGATTACTTCTTTTAATATATCAACACATTTTTCATCATTTTCATTCATTCTAACTGTGCATTCGGCGGTCATGTCGTTTTCTTCAAGAATCTCAGGTACCACCAATACCTTTTCGACATCGATACCTTTTTCTTTCAAAAGCGTTGTTGTACAGTTTTGTTTACATCCATTTACTACTATAACCGGATGCTGACTTGCCAGGTCTATATATTTCTGTTTTCCTCCGCCTGTTGCTACGATACAGCAAACGGAACAGTTTTCTTCCTCCTGTGCCATGTCATATACTGCTGCTCTTGCTACTTCTCCACGTGGATTCATTCCACTGCATGCACATAATACTATTTCTTCTGTCATTAAATCACCTGTTAAAACTATTGTCTATAATCCTATTTTTGATTCTTTTACTAAATAAATATAATTAATACCGCTAACTGAAAAATTAGGAAAACATTATTAAAAAAGATAATGGTTGGATGAAGTATAATGTCATGCTTTCCATCCATCTATAACGAATTTGTAATCAGGGTGGTCATGTTTGATATCTATCTTATTGTTTTCTACATCTATAATGTCCTTATTCTTGTTTATAATGATGTATGATTTACTGTTTTGTGGATCCAGACCGTAATTCCTATAGTTTTTGTAACCATTTGCCTCCAGCATGTGAACATAGCTTTGTGTCCTGTCCTTGTATTCAAACGTTTTCTTATCATATTTACCGTTGGATACTGATTCAACAGTTACCTTATTTCCGATTTCCTCATTGAACTTATTCAGGTTTCTTGTCTTTTCATATTTCCTGTTTTCTCTTTCAACGGTATTGATTGATTTTTTTACATTGGTGAACTTGAATTTTAAATCGTTGAATGCATTTGATATCTTATTTCTAAAGGTTGATAGCATCATCAATATTTCCAATGGGTTATTGGTATTCAGTTTGTCGCTATTGAAAACCAGGGATACCAGATTCCACAGTTGTGTCAATAAAAATGATGGCTTTAGTATTGTCTTATCCTTTATTGCCAGCATTGAAATGGCATCCAGTAAAAATATTACAAAGAGTTCCCTTCGTATCATACCCATAGTAAATAGGTTCAATATCATCGATATCATTGACCACTGGAATATGAATGAGAAGATATAAATGACATTTGTAATATTATTGACGTTTAGATTTCCAAGGTTTGAATAATTACTTTGCGTATAATCTTTCATTTAGGTTATCCTCTTTTTTAATATATTTCTAATTATCTTCTGTATCTTAAAGTATATAAAGGTTACTAAAAAATTTGATAAAAAAAATAATTATATTAATCCATGAATCATTCTTAAGGCATCCAATAATCCATGACTATATTCAATACAACCAAATGCAGTTCTGTTATCACCTTTTTCAAGATAATATTTTGAATCGTTCATATAATCAACTGCCCGGTCATATACATCTTTTTCTTCATCGACAAACGTTATATCGGCCACTTCATTAAGGTTCCTTTCCAATTTTTCAATATCGACTGTAATTTTTTCCCTGCTTTCCAATTCATAATTATTCATGTTCATTCCTCATATTCTTTTTCCAAACAAATCGTAACGGGTCCATTGTTTACTAAACTGACATTCATATGAGCACCAAAAATACCTCTTTCCACATGTATGCTCTCATTACACTTGGAAGAGAAATAATCAAATAGTTCATTTGCATCAATTGGGTTCATGGACTTATGAAAGGAAGGTCTGTGTTTCTTGGTACTGGCATATAAGGTAAACTGTGGAATTAACAGCAATTCATTATCAGTATCAAGCAGTGACAGATTCATCCTGTCATTGTCATCTTCAAATATACGAAGTTTCAATAGTTTGTTGCATAGATAATCCGCTTCCTTTTTCGTGTCATTAACTCCGAAGCCTACCAATACCATGAAACCTTCATCTATTTTACCGACGATTTCATCATCGACTTCAACGCTGGCCTTAGTAACTCTTTGAACTATCAGTTTCATATAAAAACTCCCCTTAATCTATTATTATATAATTATATTTACAGATTATCTTTATTAATCATTGCTGATTACAGATTAGTATAATGTTTAAGTTAATCAGATTGAATGGAGTATACGTGTTTAAACTCTTTTAAGAGATTTTAAAAACTGTAGATATCTTTACCTGATAATTAAATTAATTCGATTGTGAAAAAAATATGATTATTATATAATGAATTATTGGAAAAGCATTATCAGTTGTTAAATGATGTGGGTTGAAAAGATAGGAAGTTATCAGTTAAAAATAGGTTATTTAAAGAAAAAAAGAGATTATGGAAGTTATTTAATCATAAACTTCTATACATCCTCCAGTACAGTTTTCTGCTGCTTGTTCATAGATTTCTGTGTCATCTACTTCTAGTTCGTCTGTGTTGTCGTCTCTATCAGATCCTATTAATGTAGCTTTGTCGTCGTCGTCAAATGTGAACAATGATTCATCCAATTCAACGCAGTGTCCACACATTGTACAATCGTCTCTTTCTAAGATTATTTCTGCCATAGTTTATCACCTATTAATTTTATTATATTATTATATTATTTATGTAATTATATATACCTTTGTAACTATGATAGTTAAATTAATTATATTAAATGCATTTAACTATCGAATAAGAAGTTAATTTGGTTAAATAAACACCCATATCTTAATTAACTTAAGAAAAAACTTTGAATGTACATTCCATTCAATGTAAATGTTTTTAATTTAGAATAAATTATTCAGTAAAAAAAGAAAGGTAGAAGTATTATAAATGGTAGAATATTTCCCCATTTTCTTCCGTCTTTTTAATCTTGCCTTGTTGTACCAGTTGACCAAGTAATCCATCAATTACAGCAACTGGAATTGGAATTGGACTTTTTTGTGATAAAAGATCAGCTATTTGTTTTGATGATAATCTACCGGCACCATCCAGTACACCAAGTAGTGCATTTGCATCGACCATGAGATTTTNNTTTTCCTCCATATCATTTAATCTATATTATTTAATATGTTTATGGGATATTTATAGTTTTTTTAAAATATTTTCATCAATCGGCATCTTCATCTAATGCTTCAAGCAGAAAACTCACCGGTCTGAAGCCATCGTTACAGGATATCATGGCAGACCTTTTATTTTTCATCCATCCGTCATAAAAATCTTCTCCACCGGAGCTTAATGCCAATACAAATGGTGACATGACATCCCATGCACTTACGCATAAATCATCAGGTCTTTGCCATCCATTTGCTATAAATACTTGATTTAATTCCATATCACACTCGTGTTCTAATGGATTTTCATATTTTTCTATCAAATCATCATATCTGGCCTTTTTCATAACTGTAATTCTAACCTTTTTCATTAATAATTCTCCATATCTTGCTTTCATTTAAACTTATTTATCTTCTTGATATAAGTAATTTCTTTTAAAATGCTACCTTTTCCTAAAACATTTTAAATAATTAAAAACATATAATTAATTAAGTGTAAAAATTTTCATATATTAGCAAGGTGAAACAATGGATGAAAGACCATCAAAACAATTACTTAAAGCCGTTAGTAGGAAGTTTCCTAATTTAAAATTTACCGAAGAACAGAAAGAGTTACCGTTACAGATATTGGATGAAATATGTAAAGTGGATAAATATGCATTTCTTGATATATATAATAGATTTGTAACAGGTATAGACGATGAGAATGCTGACGTATCACCTATCCTTGAAGATACATCAAAGGGTTTAACTTACGATTATGTTTTCATTACCGAGCTGTATATCATCGTCAACGGTAAACATATAACGTTATACTACTATCTTACAAGAAAATCTACAAGAAATATGAAAAAATGGAAATAAGCGATATAAAAACACTGTGGATATATTTTTTTAAATTTAATTAAATAAAATAATATAAAGTACAATAAACAAATATGTTATTATAGATTGGGAGGAAATGATTATGGCTAGCAGATTAGCAACATTTATAGTAGGGTTTATTTTACCGGGTTTAGGATATTTATTCAGTAAAAATTATCTTTTTGCTATAGGAACATTCTTGGTAGTTATACTACTAGGTTCATTCAATAACACTATTGGAAGTATAGGTGCATTTGTAATCTGGTTATATGCATTAATTGATGCTGACAGAAAAGTTCAACAACTTAATGAACTTGAATAAATAAACTCCTTAACCTATTTTTTTACTTTTTTTTAGTTAGTTCGTTTTATTTTTTTAGCTAATCAGTTAATTTATCGATTTTTATCTTTGTTTAACGTCTTCTTTTGCAATGTTTTAAAAAGGATAAAGAAAAGTGAGTGATTATAATATCAATCTTTTAAACCTTGTGTATGCCTGTTGGGCAAGGCTTACACCATATTGTACAAACAATGGGCTTTTTATACTATATGATATTGTATCGGTACCGTCAAGAGTCTTTTTAGGTACTACGTCAAATTTATTGGCCAGATCTATTATCCTATCGGCATAGAAGTCAGTGCTTATTTTAACGCAGTCGTCCAACGGTTCAACATAAACGAATACCATATCCCTTACCTTAAAGAGTATCTTGTCATCTTCCACTTCCTCAACGATATATGTGTTGATGTCCCTTATTCTCTTCAAGAGATTCTGCAATGATTTTTGATGTGGGTAATCTTCATCATTTAAGATGTCTTCAACTTTCATGTCTTTATATGTAATGCTAACACCCCTTATTATAGTCTATTATTATATTGTCTTTTAATTTTAAAATAGCTTTTTAACATGGGATTCATAAATATTAATATATTCATACCGCAATTGTCAGCCGATGATAAGTAGTTGATATCAATTGTTTAATAATTAAATTATATTGATAAACATTATATATTATATTTGATAAATGTAAGTATAATAGTAAAATAAAATCTTTATATTCTATATAAAATAATAACATACATTAACAATAATAAGAATTCAATCATTCAAAGAGGTAGGCATATGATAATAATATCACCAACAAAGAAAAAGGCAAAAATCTACGTATCATCAAATAAAAGCAAATCAATGGTCAGTTCAATCGGAAGCTTCTCAGTCAAAATTCAAAAGAATAGCATCAGACTAAATAACGTCAATGTCAGAAAATCCAATAAAAAGCGACAAATCAATAAGGAGGAATTCGTAGACTTCCTCAAAAATGATGATGTATGGATTACAAATAATTTTGAAGTATATGAAAGATATTTGACAGAAAATGACATAGAGTATTCAATCAAAATGATATGTCCCGAATGCTTAAAAAAGCATGCGATAACTAATCTTAGCAAAAAGCCTTCCTATGAATATCACGGCAAAATATTATGTTATGATTGTGCAAAGGAGGAGGTTGAACAACTGGCCTATTATGAGGGATATCAGGAAGATAGTGTAGACCATTTCATTAAAATTCTAAAAAATAGAAAAAGTGTATCCGATGTGTATAGTTTTATAACCAACAATAGTAATATGGTTAAAAACAAAAAGTTCACATTATACGATCGAATAGAATCTAATGAATCCCAGTTTGCCGAAATATCAATCGATGAGGTGGATATTCCGGAAGTTGTTAAAGGTATATTAAAGCCTAGAATAGACCATCTTCTGCCGGTGCAGATATTGGCTTTAAACAGCGGATTATTATATAATGAAAATATGCTAGTAGTCTCCCAGACGGCTTCAGGAAAAACGTTGATTGCAGAGCTTACCGGCATTAAAAAGGCCTTGCAAAGGAGGAAATTCGTATACCTCTCACCTCTGGTAGCACTTGCAAATCAGAAATACCGATACTTTGAAGAGTTATACTCACCATTGGGATTAAATGTGGTGATAAAAGTCGGCAGCAATAAAATCAATGCTGAAGATGAATTGAAAATCATTGAAAAACCAATCGATAATGCCGATGTAATCGTGGCAACGTATGAAGGGCTTGATTCAATATTACGTAGTGGAAGAAGCGATTTGTTGAACGATTTGGGGGTTGTTGTCATAGATGAAATACACATGTTGGAAAATAGGGATAGAGGAAGCAGATTGCATGGCCTAATAAACAGATTAATGCTTTTATATCCACAGTCACAACTGATAGGATTATCGGCTACCATACACAATCCGAAAGAATTGGCGAAAAAATTCAACATGAAATTGGTGGAATACGATAAAAGACCGGTAACTCTTGAAAGACATATAGTGGGAGTTGAAAATAACGAAAAGAAACTTGAACTGATATCAAAGCTATGTAAGGATGAATTTGAAAATACTTCACCATTAGGATATAGGGGACAGACAATAATATTTACTGATTCACGAAGAAAAACAAGTCAAATAGCCTATCAGTTGGAGAAAAATGATATAAGTGCCGCCAGTTATCATGCAGGTTTAAGCTATGCAAATAAGGTGGATATTGAAGTAAAATATGCCAACCAGGAGATATCAACAGTGGTAACGACTGCAGCATTGGCGGCCGGTGTGGATTTTCCGGCCAGTCAAGTGATTTTTGATTCCCTGCACATGGGCAAGGATTGGCTTAGCTCCAATGAATTTCATCAGATGATGGGTAGAGCCGGACGTCCTTCCTATCAGGATATAGGTAAAATTTACGTTTTCTTTGAACTTGGAAAGTATTATCAATATACATCAGAGGAGAAAGTTGCATATTCATTGCTTAAATCTACCGTCACAGATATAAAAGTCAAATATAATATGGATGATGTTTATGAACAGGTATTGGCGGATATTTCTTCCATGGGCAATGCGGATTGTGAATTCCTGGAAAACAAATATAATAACATGAATATGGAAATGTTCTTTAATGATGCGATTGATGAATTAATGGAATTGAATATGATTGAACACGATAAACAAAATGATAAGTATTACGTTACATCATATGGCAGGGCAGTCAGTCAGTCATTCTTAAGAATATATGAGGCAGAACTTATTAGAACGAATATCACCTCCGATCCAATTGATTTGGTTACACAACTGGAATACCTGTCTAATGTATATCTGAGCAACCGTTATCTTAAATCTTTAAAGAATTTTTCCTGGCATTACGTCAGCACCAGATTGTTTTCGGACAGCAATAAGGAATTAATAAACAATCCCTATGTTTTGGATTGCTTTAGCCAGAAGGATCAAAAATTCATAATCAAATTATTGCATGATTTTAAGGGAAACTGTGATGACGTATACTGTGACTGTCTTGAAATGAATATATCCAAGCACATCATCAATAGGCGTATGGACTCTTTAAGTCCATCAGAAATCAGCAGTGAGTTTAAAAAGGAATATGACATCAATATTTATAGTGGGGATATTTTTAATTATCTTGATCAGGTAATTCGATATTTGGAAGCCATTGAACGCATCAGCAAGGTTTTTGACATAATTAGCGTTAGTGATGAGTGCAAAAAAATTATCCGCTTGATTGAAGGATAACTACTTTAACTTTTTTTTATCTAAATTATTTATTTTCAGTAAATATTATATAATTAAAGGCATATACTTTAACATGTACTTAATAAGAAATCTAATCAAAATATAATAGAAATTAAGCTTTACTTAATAAAATAAGGAAAAAATAAAGTTAATTTGATATCATGCATATCATGTTAATTTCTGAAAAAATCAATCAATAGTCATAAAGTTATGTATTGTTAAAATCCTCTTATCTATTGTTATATCTATAGCAATAATAATATTATTTAATATTATTTTTTTTGATTAACGTACTCTTGTTAAGTACATTCATTTTTTGATTAATAATAAGCATCATCATTTTGTTATTAATGTTTTAAATTATCCTTTAATAAATGATTTATATTTAATGTAATTCAATAATCTGATTAAACAATTTTTAGTTCATTAAAAAAGTATTACAAAAACCTCCAAAAGCTTAAAAAAAGTATTAAATAGCTTTAAATAATATAATTTATAAATAATTAATAAATGAATATATTAAAAGTAATACATTATTTTATTGAGGTTCAAATATGAATAACAAGACAGGAATATTATTAGTGGGACATGGAAGTAGACAGCCATATAATAAGGAAGTAGTATGCCAGTTAAGGGATAAATATCAAGAAATAATGCCCGATTATAATATTGAAGCCGGATTTATGGAACTTGTCGAACCGAACATACCTACGGCATTCAATACGTTGAAAAAAACAGGTGTAGAAAGAATCATAGTAAATCCAGTATTTTTAGCTCATGGAATGCATACCAAGGTAGACATACCTACCATATTAAAATTGGAGCCTATGGAAGTTGAACATACCCATTCACACGGCCATTCCCATACACATTCACATTCACATTCACACCATCACCACCATCATCACAGGGAAGCAAAATCAGAACCGGTAGATTTTGATGGAGAAATAATATACCTTGAACCATTAGGGGCAGATGACAAAATAGTTGAAATCGTAGAAAAAAGAATTAACGATGAACTGGAAAAATTACCCGATGCCAACAAGGAAAATACGGGAATACTTTTAATCGGTCATGGAAGCTCGTTGCCATATAACAATCAAGTACTCGAAGAGGTGGCAAGAAAATATAATGAACAATCCGATTATACTGTTGAATTGGGATTTATGAACATTTCCCATCCTTCAATACCTGAATCATTTGAAAACATAAAGGATATGGAAAACGTCATAGCGGTACCCGTCTTTTTGGCACATGGAATTCATACATTGCTGGACATACCTACGGCACTTGGATTAAATCCGGATCCTGTTGAAAATTATCCTAAACCAAACGTATCAACAGAGGATATAGTGGAGTATGACGGCAATATTGTATTTACCGAACCCATTGGTGCCGATGATAAGGTAGTTGAAATCATAGATAAAAGAATCAAAGAACATCTCTAATCTCCATCAGGAAATAAGGAATAGTAAATTAATTACTATTTTTAACCTTTTTTGGATAAAATTGCACATAATATTATTGGTATGATAATAATTAGTAGCCAAGGTGCAACAGATAATATGCCTACTATTAGAACAACTGCTACACAGAATACACATAATGAACCACCCAATCCATCATCAGAAGTATTTGATGAAGTTTTGTTTGATGATGTGTTATTATCAGTTGTTGCCGGCGTATTTTCACCAGATTTTAAGTCATTATTGTCTACTTCATTATTTTTATCATCTTCATTGTACTCTTCATC
>MUZY01000096.1:1497-1750 GCA_003266065.1 Methanosphaera sp. rholeuAM130 | reverse complement strand
ATTATAAAGGTACTGATGCAGATCCATATGTACGTTACACAATACTTGGAATGGAAGGTATCGAAGGAAAATCCGTAACAGTAAACGTCAGTGGCAATGTTGTAGCAACCACTACAGTAGATGCCAATGGAGACTACAGTGTTACAGGAGTAGCAGTTTCAGATTATGCTCAGCAAACCGGTACAGTACCGGTCGGTGCACTTCACATGTATGATGGAGAATATCCAATATTCGATACAACTGATTTGGTAAT
>MUZY01000096.1:0-1459 GCA_003266065.1 Methanosphaera sp. rholeuAM130 | reverse complement strand
ACTATTCAATTCAGACTAGTTAACCAGACAGCTCTAACAGATGAGGATGAACCAAATCCTGCAATAGCTGGTCAACCATTAACCGTAACAATCGGCGGTACAACATACACAGTAGATAATACTGATGCTGACGGATACACAAGCGTAAGCTTTATTCCGGAATCAAACAGTGAAGATATCGTTATTGTTGTAAGTTATGCTGGAAATAATGATTTCAAATCAAGCTCCAATCAAACAACAATACTTGCAGAAGATATTGAACTGGCAGATACAATACTCAACGTAAGCGTAACTCCTGCTAGTGAACATATCAACGGTACATTCACAGTTAACGGAAACCTCAGCTATGTAAACGGTACCAAAATAGGTGGCCAAACAATACATTTAAGTGCTGACGGCTATACGATTGCAGATGTAACAACTTTAAGTGATGGAACATTCACAACAACATTTACGGCAAAAGCACCAGTAGGTGACTTTACATTAACGGCTACATTTGACGGCATTGAAAATAATGCAAACGGTCAAACCAATTATACCGACTTTACAGTAACCAAAGTACCTACAAAAACTACTATTACAACAAGTTCAACTGACGGTACTGTTGATGTTGGTCAAACAATAACAATTACCGCTAGTGTAGTTGAAAATATTGATAATCCTACAGCCATTAACTATAACAGTAATTTCACATTCGTAATTAATGGTGAATCTACCACAGTCAATGTTGTAAATGGATTAGCAACAACAACATACACGGCAAATACAGTTGGACCAGTAAGTATAGTTGGTACATTCGGTGAAAATGATGTATACCTTGAAAGTAGTGATGATGAAACACTCACCATGAATCCTGTCGAGGCAACATTAGTAATTGACGAGGTAGATGATGTATATATCAACCAAACCGCATCAGTCCATGTACACCTACAGTACAATGGAGTTGACGTGACAGATACAGGTAGTATCACTATTGAAATTGGTGATTATACAAATTCCGCAACAATTACGGATGCTACTGTAAGAAGTACATTTACAGATTATTCAAGTGAAACTGCAGGTACAAAAACAGTTACCGCCACATACAGTGGAACCCAGTATTATGTAACAAGTCCTGTTACAGAAACATTTGAAGTAAATAAAGTTCCTACAACTGTAACACTTCCAGTTGTTTCCACAACAACAGGTGTTCCTGTTGAAATCAAGGCATATGTAAACCCAACACTTAGTGGATATCCACCAGTCAATTCAGCAGGTACATTCACATTTGAAATAAATGGAGAACAAACTGTAACAGTTGATGTAGTGGATGGAGTTGCAACCACAACATATGCAGCAACTACCGCTGGTGAATTTACAGTCACGGGTACATTTGCAGGTGATGATTATTACTTAGGTGATGATGACACCAACCTAATAAATGTAATCGATGACCGTTATGTAACCGATATCGAGATAA
>MUZY01000044.1:1230-2114 GCA_003266065.1 Methanosphaera sp. rholeuAM130 | reverse complement strand
ATTCACCCATCAAATTTAGTAATTACTGAACTTTACTTAGATGATGAAAGAAGGAATAATGCATTAAATAGGAAGGCATAAATATGGCAAATATGGGATCAAGAAAACATTTAAAAAGATTTAAAGCACCTAAAATGTGGCCTATCCATGTGAAGGAAGAAACATGGACAACTAAACCTAGTGCCGGTCCACATGCTCTTGATAAGTCAATACCATTGGTAATGGTTTTAAGAGATATATTAGGTGTTGCTAACAATGCACGTGAAGCAAAAATAATCTTAAACAACGGTGAAGTATTAGTTGATGGTACTGCAAGAAAAGACCACAGATTCCCGGTAGGATTTATGGATGTCATTTCAATTCCAAAAATCAACAAATACTACAGGGTTCTACCGGATTATAAAGGTAGATTAGTGCTTCATGAAATTGATGAAAAAGATTCTGACTTCAAACTGGTAAGTATTGAAAACAAGACCACACTCAAAGGTGGCAAAACACAATTAAACTTACATGATGGTAGAAATGTTCTTACAGATGACGAATATAAAACAAGTGAAGTTTTATTATTAAGCATCCCTGAACAGAATATCAACGATTCCATCAAATTTGAAGAAGGAGCATTGGCTTTAATTACCGGTGGTAACCACATTGGTGAATTAGGTACAATTAAGGAAATTACCATCACCAAATCATCAAAATCAAACACAGTATTGATGGAAACCGATGAAGGTTCATTCTTAACCTTAGCAAGATACGTATTTGTTATAGGTCAAGACAAACCTGTAATATCATTGTTAGGAGATGACTAATATGAATATTATGGAAAAACCTAGAATACAAAAGGCAACCGTTAACATTGGTGTAGGTGAAGGTGGAGAAAGATT
>MUZY01000044.1:0-1168 GCA_003266065.1 Methanosphaera sp. rholeuAM130 | reverse complement strand
ATTATATCAATGGTTTTAAACGGTTTAGAAAATAGAATAAAAGCTTCTCAATTTGATAAAGAAGGTAATGTATCCTTTGGTATTAGAGAACACATTGATATTCCAGGCGTAAGATACGACCCTGATATAGGAATTTTTGGTATGGATGTTTCAGTAACCTTTGAAAAACCTGGTCACAGAATCAAAGACAGAAGATTAAGACCTAAAAAAATACCAAAACATCAAAGAGTTACTCCAGAAGAAGCAATGGAATTGATGAAAGAAAAATTCCAAGTTACTATTGAATAGAAGGTGGATATTTTGCCAAGAAAATATGGGAAAGCAGCAAGAAAATGTACTCGATGTGGAGATCATTCAGCAATTGTAAGAAGATACGGTTTAAATCTTTGTCGTCAATGCTTTAGAGAAATAGCTCCAAAAATCGGATTTAAAAAATATAACTAAATAAAGGAGTGTTTATAGAATGACTCTTATGGATCCTCTTGCCGATGCTTTAACAAATATCAGAAACAATGAGTTACAAGGAAATGACAGCTGCGTTATCAAACCAGCATCAAAACTCATCGGATATGTATTAAGCACGATGCAAAAGGAAAATTATATAGGAAATTTTGAATTAGTAGATGATGGAAAAGCTGGCTACTTCAATGTAGAATTAGAAGGAAACATCAACAAATGTGGTGTAATCAAACCTCGTCATGCAGTTAAAAATGATGAGTTCGAAGATTTCGAAAAAAGATACTTGCCAGCAAAAAACTTCGGAATATTAATAGTTACAACACCTGAAGGTGTAATGACTCACCATGAAGCTAAAGAAGCAGGAATTGGTGGAAGATTATTAGTATACGTATATTAAATTAGGTGAAAACATGGTTAAATTATCAAATATAACAGAGACAATCCCTGTACCTGAAGACGTTACAGTAACCATCGACGGTAGTACCGTAACCGTCAAAGGTAGCGGTGGAGAATTAACAAGAAACTTCAACCATAACAAAATTGCCATAAGTCAAGATGAAGAAAATGTTATCGTAAGTGTAGCATTCCCTAACAAAAAGGATAAGGCTATGGTCGGAACAATCAGATCACATATATCAAACATGATTTATGGTGTAAAGCATGGTTTTACTTATAAAATGAAAATCGTCTATGCTCACTTTCCAATGAC